>JAKBCX010000216.1 GCA_021807465.1 Pseudomonadota bacterium
TATGGCTCCTCCTTTATTGCCGGGCCTACCGGCGAAAAAGTGAAAGAGGCGGACAGGGCAACGGAATCCGTGCTCGTGCATACGTTCAATCTGGACCATATCGCCCATATGCGAAACAGTTGGGGCGTGTTCCGCGACAGGCGGCCGGAGCTTTACACGCCGCTGCTGACGCTGGACGGCGCAACCCTGCACCAGGCGGTGAAGCGATGAGCGAAACGCCGCGCGAGGCTGGGTTTGCCATGCCGGCGGAGTGGGCACCCCATGCCGGGTGCTGGATGATATGGCCGGAGCGGCCAGATAATTGGCGGCTGGGGGGCAAGCCCGCCCAGGCCGCCTTTGTGGCCGTGGCTAGCGCCATCGCCCGGTTTGAGCCAGTAACGATGCTGGTGAGCGCGCGGCAATTTGAAAATGCCCGCGCCATGCTGCCGCCCGAAGTGCGGGTGGTGGAGATGAGCACCAATGATTCCTGGGCGCGGGATGTTGGGTGCTCGTTCCTGCTGGGGCCGGATGGGGCTTTGGGCGGGGTGGACTGGCCGTTCAATGCCTGGGGCGGTTTGAAAGGCGGGCTATATTTTCCCTGGGATTTGGATGACCAGGTGGCGGGGAAAATGCTGGAGCTGGCGGGCGGGCGCCGCTTCCGCGCGCCGCTGGTGATAGAGGGCGGGGCGATTCATGTGGATGGCGAGGGCACCGCGCTGGTGGCCGCGCAATGCGTATTGAACGAAAACCGCAACGAGAGCGTGACGCGCCAGGATATGGAGCGGATGCTCAAGGATTATCTGGGTGTCAGCCAGATTGTGTGGCTGGGCCAGGGCGTGCCGGGCGATGAGACGGACGGGCATATTGATAATTTGGCCTGCTTTGTGCGCCCGGGCGTGGTGCTGCTGAGCTGGTGCGACGACCCCGCCGACCCGCATTACGCCGTAAGCCGTGATGCCGAGGCGCGGCTGAAAGACGCGCGCGATGCCAAGGGGCGGATGATACAGGTGGAGCGCATACCCATGCCCGCCCCGCTTTATTATACGGCGGAGGAGGCGGAGGGGGTGGATGCCACGGCCTCGGGCATGAACCGGCGCGAGGGCGAGCGCATGGCGGCCTCTTACGTGAATTTTTATATTGCGAACGGCGCGGTAATCGCGCCATGTTTCGGAACAGAGACAGACGCGCCGGCGCGCGCGGTTTTGGCCAGGCTATTTCCCGGGCGTGAGATTGTAACAGTGCCGGCACGGGAGATTTTATTGGGGGGTGGCAATATTCATTGCATCACCCAGCAGCAACCTAGGGTTTGATATTATACAACAGGGGGACGAAGTGAGTACAAAGCTAAAATCAGAATCGCTATCTTTCTTCGAGTCCATCATTATGGGTATTGCCGGTTCAGCGCCGGCCTACTCCATTGCGGTGGCTATTGCCGGGCTATTGGGCACTGCGGGGGCGGTTGCGCCCAATGCGCTGCTACTGTTTGCCGTGCCCATGCTGGGCATTGCGGTGGCTTATAAGGGGCTGACCGCCAAAATGGTGAATGCGGGCGCGGCCTATGAATGGACCAAATCCGTGTTTGGCGGGTTCTTCGGCTATTTTTCGGGCTGGGCGCTGCTGGTTGCGGCGCTGGTGTTCATGGTTACTGGCTCTGTGCCGCTGGGCACGGCCACCATCGATTTGTTCGACCCCTCGCTGGCCGGGAATGTGCTGCTGACCACCAGCATTGGCGCGGTGTGGTTCGTGGTCATCGCCCTGGTGCTGATCGCGGGTATCGAGCTGACCAGCAAGATCCAGGTGATCATGAGCACCATCGAGATTGGTATTCTCATTATCATCTCCATTGCCGCCTATGTTCATTCGGTGGGCAATGCGCTCAACCCGTTCTCCTGGTCCTGGTTCGGGTTCAAATATCCGGCGGGCACGTTTGCCAGCTCGGCGCTCATCACGGTGTTCCTGTATTGGGGCTGGGATGTGACCTCCAACCTCTCGGAAGAGACCAAGACCGCGAATAATGCGGCGGGGCGTGGCGGGTTTCTCTCCATTTTCGCCACCATCGCCTCGTTCATCGCCTTCACCGTGGCGGCGCTGATGATCTTCTCGCTGAAGGATGCGTCCGGGTTCAGCGATAACCTGATCTACCACGTTGCCGTGGAGTCCGGCCTGGGCAAGACGGGCGGTTATGCCGCCACGCTGGCGCTCATCCTCTCCTCGGTGGCCACGCTGGAAACGACGATGCTGCAATTCTCGCGCACCCTGTTCGCCATGGGGCGTGACCATGCGCTGCCGAATTATTTCGGCCAGGTGCATGAGCGTACCGTGACGCCGGTGCGTACCATGTACCTGCTGCTGGTGCTGGGCCTGGCGCTGATCTTCATCTCCAGCTTCGCCTCGTCCATCTCCACGCTGCTGAATGACTCGGTGGCGGCAATCGCCATCCAGGTTTGCTATTACTATGGCCTGGCCGGGCTGGTTTGCGCCTGGGTGTACCGCGACAGCCTCAAGACCTCGTTCGGTACGTTCCTGCAATACGTTATCTATCCGGCGCTCAGTGCCATCGCGCTGTTCGGGTTGGCCATCTATGCCTTCACCACCTACGATATGGAGACGAGGCTTGTGGGGCTGGGCGGGTTGCTGATTGGCATTCTGTTCTTCCGCCCCTCGGGCTGGGGCCGCCGTGTGGCCAATATCGTGGCCGAGGAATAAGGCGCGCCGCGTTGATTGAAAAAGGGGCTGGGCCGGAAAGGCTCAGCCCTTTTTTTGTGCCAGGACTTTGTGCCAGGACGCCGCATGAAAGATGGATTGCTTCGCTACGCTCGCAATGACCGCCAGACCGGCTCTCAGCCTTCGCGCAGCACGCGCCATTGCTTGTACCATTCAACAAAACGCGGAATGCCGTCCGCCAGCTTGGTGGAGGGCACGTAGCCGCATAAAGCGTGCAGCGCGTCCACATTGGCGCAGGTTTTATCGGGGTCGGCTTCGGGCTTGGGCTTGCTTATGGTTATGGCTTTCTTGCCCAGCCCGTCTTCCAGCAGCCGCACCAGATCGTTCACATATTCCGCGCGATTATTGCCGATGTTGAAGATGCGGTGCGGCGCGTCATCGGCGGGCGGGTGATCGAACACGCCGAGAATGCCGGTGATGATGTCGTCTATATACGTAAAGTCGCGCTGGAGCTGCCCGCCTTCGTACAGGGTGATGGGCTGGCCGGCGTATATGGCCTCGGCGAAGCTGAAATAGGCCATGTCTGGCCGCCCCCAGGGGCCATACACGGTGAAAAAACGCAGGCCCGTCTGCTTCAGCCCGAACAGATGGGTGTAGGAGGCGCTCATCAACTCGTCCGCCCGCTTGGTGGCGGCGTAGAGCGAGGAGGGACGGTCCGCGCGCTCGGATTCCGCGTAGGGCAGTGTGGAGCCGGTGCCGTACACCGAGGAGGAGGAGGCGTAGATGAGGTGCTTCACGCTCTTGGTGTGGCGCGCCAGCTCCAGGATGGAGAGGTGCCCGGTGAGGTTGGAGGCGGCGTAGGCGAAGGGGTGGTCCAGCGAGTAGCGTACCCCGGCCTGGGCGGCGGTATGGATGATGGCATCAACGCCATCGCCCAGCTTCATCACCGCCTCATGGTTCGCGATGTCCAGCTGGCGGAAGGTAAAGCGTTTATCCAGCCGTGCCAGGCGGGCGTGCTTCAGCCGCACATCGTAATAGGGGTTGAGGTCGTCCACCCCCACCACCTCGATACCCCGGCCCAGCAGGGCTTGCGAGACATGGTAGCCGATGAACCCCGCGGCACCCGTAACCAGGACACGCATTGCAACCTCCGCCAATTTTGTTCAAGCGCCGCGCCGTGCGGCGCGGGGCTGTTGTGGCGAAGCTATTGTAACGAGGCAAGCGGGCCATGTGGTGACAAATTTATGGCGGGCGCGGAAAAACCCGCGCGCAGCCGGACCTTAGAGCGCGATGACTTGAGATGCGCTCGCTTTGCGAGCGATTCGAAAGTCTGAATCCGGCTCTACTTCATTGATTAGAGCCGGATTCAGATTTTAGATCGGATTACAACGTGATCCGATCTAAAATCATCCGGCTCTAGAGGCGCTCGCCGGTGAGTTTGGCGTTGCCGAACATGCCCATTTTCACCTTGCCGGTGAGCTGATCGCCGCTGATGGTGATGTCGTATTTCAGCGTGAT
>JAKBCX010000217.1 GCA_021807465.1 Pseudomonadota bacterium
CGGGAAATGCTCGTTGCCCGCCACCTGGATGGGCAGCACATCGGCGCCGGATTGCAGCTCCAGATGCTCGACGCGCAGCTCTACCTCGCCGGTGGGGAGCTTTGGGTTCTCCGTGCCCGGGGCGCGGGCGACGACCTGGCCGGTGACGGTGATGACCGACTCGACGCGGATGCGTTCAATGGCCGCGAAGCCGGGGGAGCCGGAGGGAAAAACGCATTGCGTGAGGCCGAAATGGTCGCGCAGATCGACGAACAGCAGCCCGCCATGGTCGCGCTTGGCATGGACCCAGCCGGAAAGGCGGGCGGATTGGCCGATATCGCCGGCCCGGAGGGCGGCGCAATTATGGGTGCGGTAGGCGTGAATCTGTTCCATGGCGCGGAAAGAAACCTTGGCCTTCTTCCTGTCAAGCCGGGGGCGGATTATGGGATATGGCATGAGCGAGATCGAGACCCAATTCATTACCACCGCCGAAGCCCTGGCTGCATTATGCGCCCGGCTGGAGGGCGAGGCCTTTATTACTGTCGATACCGAATTCATGCGGGAAAAGACTTATTATCCCGAGCTTTGCCTGGTGCAGCTGGCGGGCGCCCAGGATGTGGCGGTGGTGGATGCACAGGCCGAGGGGATGGATCTGGCTCCGCTGGGGGCGCTGCTTGCCAGGCCGGATATGGTGAAGGTGTTCCATGCCTGCCGCCAGGACGTGGAGATTTTCGTGCAATTATTCGGCGCGGTGCCGGAGAATTTGTTCGATACCCAGGTGGCGGCCATGGTGGCGGGGTTTGGCGATCAGGTGGGGTATGATTCGCTGGTGCAGGCGCTGACCGGCGGGCATATTGATAAGACGCACCGCTTCTCCGACTGGTCTGCCCGGCCGCTGACCAAGGCGCAGATTGATTATGCCGCGGCGGATGTGACGCATTTGCGGGTCGTGTATGAGAAGCTGGCGGCCCGGTTGCAGGCGGAGGGGCGGCTTGGCTGGGTGGCGGAGGAAATGGCCGTGCTGGCCCAGCCCGAGACTTACCGTGTGGACCCGGCCAGGGCCTGGGAGCGGTTGAAGCTGCGGACCAATAACCGGCGGCAGATTGCGCTGGTGCAGGCCATTGCCGCGTGGCGCGAGCGCGAGGCGCAGAGGATTAATATTCCGCGCGGGCGGCTGCTGAAGGATGAGCAGATACCCGAAATTGCCGCTTTGGCACCGGATAATGCCGAGGCGCTGACGCGGGCGCGGGGGATCTCAGCCGGGTTTGCGAATGGGAAATCCGGCGTTTCGCTGCTGGCGGCCATCACCCAGGCCAAGGCGCTGGGTGAAGCGGATTTGCCCAAGGTGGAGCGGCCGCGCGATGCGCCGCGGGCTTCGCCAGCTTTGGTGGCGCTGCTGAAGGTGCTGCTGAACGCGGCGGCGGAGCAGAATAATGTGGCTGCAAGGCTGGTGGCGAGCGGCGAGGAGATTGAGGCGCTGGCGCTGGATGAGAGCGCGCCAAACCCGATTCTGGAGGGCTGGCGGCGGGAGATGTTCGGCGAGAATGCGCTGCGGCTGATACGGGGCGAGATCGCGCTTTCGGCCAAGGGCAAGCGCATAAAAATTGTGGAACTGGGATGACCAGCCTTGCCGCCTTCGACAGGTTTTGCCGGGGGCTGCGGGGGACTAATTTTGTTGTGCAATGGGGCGGGTGCCATGTGCATAAGGTGGGACCGAAGCTGACCGCCTTGAGCATGGAAGGTGGTTATGTGTTTAAGGCCACGCCCATGGGGTTCGCGCTGCTGACCGAGCAGGGGCTGGCGCGGCGCGCGCCTTATTTGCGCCAGGGATACTGGCTGTATGTGGAGAAGGACGCGCTGAAGCAGGCGGAGCTTTTCGCCTATTTGCGGGAATCATACAGGCTGGCCGTGGCGGCGCTGACGCGGGCGCAGCGGCGGGAGCTGGGGCTTGGTTGAGATTCGCCCGGCCCGGCCCGGCGAGGGGCAGGCGCTGTATGATGTGACGGCGGCGGCCATTGCCGCGCGGGCGCCTGGTTTTTACAGCCCGGCCCAGGTGGCGGCCTGGATGGATGGCCGCGATGCGGCGCATTACGAGCAGGTGATTGCCGAAGGCGCCGTGCGCGTGGCTGTGCGGGACGGCGAGGTTGTAGGGTTTGTGGATAGCGCGCCGGGGGTTTTGCTGCGGCTGTTCGTGCGGCCGGACATTGCGGGGCAGGGGCTGGGGCGGCGTTTGCTGGAACTGGGCGTGCAAGCCGCAATGCTGGATGGGCAGGTGCGGCTGGAGGCAACATTGCATGCCACTGCTTTTTATACGCGCTTCGGGTTTGTGGAGACGGGGCGGGTGGTGTTTCAGCACCCGTTGGGCGGGTTGCCGGTGGAGGTGGTGAGCATGGTGCTGCGCGTGCCGGGACTTATGTCCGGCCCAGCAGTGTGAGGGTACCTTGGTCTTGCGCGCCGCCGAAAAACTGCGCGAGGGCTTCGGTAAATAGAGGCTCTTGTGAGGCCAGGGCGAAGATGGTGAGGCTGGAATGGAGTTTTTGCGCGTCCACCGGGCCGAAAATGGCCAGGGCCGGGCGGTGCGAGGACATGGCGAGGCGGACAGATTCACGCAGACGCGGGCCGAGGATGGGGTGGGCGAGATAGGCGGCGGCTTCTTCCAGCCCCGATAAAGCGTAGCGTTGGGCCATGGGGGAATGACCCAGCCCGGCGAGCTGGGGGAAGATGAACCACATCCAATGGCTGCGCTTTTGCCCTGCGGCCAGCTCAGCTTGGACTTTGGCGATGACGGGGGCCTGGGCGGTTACGAAGCGGGCCAGGCCGTGGTCATCGCGCGCGGTCATCAGTGCACCCGTTCGATCCGTGCGCCGCAACCGGCGAGTTTTTGCTCCACCGATTCGTAGCCGCGGTCGAGATGATAGACGCGGGCGATGGTGGTTTCGCCTTCGGCGGCCAGGGCGGCCAGGACCAGGGAGAAGGAGGCGCGTAGATCGGTGGCCATAACCGGGGCGCCGGATAGCTTGGGCACACCGCGAATGATGGCGGAGGAGCCGTGGACATTCACCTTGGCGCCCATGCGGTTGAGCTCGGGCACGTGCATGAAGCGGTTTTCAAAGATGGTCTCGGTGATCATTGAAGCGCCCTGCGCCACGGCCATGAGGGCCATGAACTGGGCTTGCATGTCGGTTGGGAAGCCGGGGAAGGGTTCGGTCATCACATCCACACCGTGCAACCCGTTGGCGCGGGTGACGCGGAAGCCGTTTTCGGCCTCGGTGATGACCACGCCGGCTTCGCGCAGCGAGGTTAGCACGGCGCCGAGATCGGAAGCGCGGGCGTTTTCCAGGAAGATGTCGCCGCCGGTGATGGCGGCGGCGCAGGCATAGGTGCCGGTTTCGATACGGTCGGGCAGGATGGCGTGGGTGGCGCCGTGCAGGCTTTTTACGCCTTCAACAACCAGAGTGTCGGTGCCGATGCCTTCGATTTTGGCGCCCATGGCGGTGAGGCAGGTGGCGAGGTCGGTGATCTCTGGCTCTCGCGCGGCGTTTTTCAGCGTGGTGATGCCATCGGCGAGCGAGGCGGCCATTAGGAGGTTCTCAGTGGCGCCGACGGAGACGAAGGGGAAGACGAAATCAGCGCCCTTGAGGCCGTGCGGGGCTGAGGCGTCGATATAGCCGCCATCGAGTGAGATTTTGGCGCCCATGGCCTCCAGGCCTTTCAGGTGCAAATCCACCGGGCGGGTGCCGATGGCGCAGCCGCCTGGGAGAGATACACGGGCTTCGCCCACGCGGGCGAGAAGCGGGCCGAGCACGAGGATGGAGGCGCGCATTTTGCGCACGATGTCGTATGGGGCTTCTGTATTAGTAATGCGGCCGCCGAGGCTGGTGTTGCGGCCATCCGGTTCCACCGCGATGCCGTGCTGGGCGAGCAGGTCGGACATGGTGGCGAGGTCGGCCAGTTTGGCGACGTTGGTGAGGGTCAGGCGCTCATCGGTGAGCAGGCCGCAGGCCATGAGGGGCAGGGCGGCATTCTTGGCGCCGGAGATGGCGATGGTGCCGGTGAGCGGCACGCCGCCGGTAATGCGAATCGAGTCCATTTTACATCCTTGGCAGCGCGACGCCGCGCTGGCCCATATATTTGCCGGATTTGTCGGCGTAGGAAATTTCGCACGGGCTTTCG
>JAKBCX010000002.1:0-6727 GCA_021807465.1 Pseudomonadota bacterium
AAGCTGAAACGCCTTGCCGAGGGCATGGTGGTCGAGGGCGTGAGATATGGCCCCATAGATACCGCGGTGGATTCCATCCAGCGTTCCAACACCTGGCTTTCCATGAGCTTGCGCGAAGGCAAGAACCGCGAAATCCGCCGCGTGATGCAGGCGCTGGAATTGCCCGTTACCCGGCTTATCCGCGTTGCCTATGGCCCGTTCCAGCTCGGCACGCTGCCACGCGGCGCGGTGGAGGAGGTGAACGGCAAGGTGCTGCGTGAGCAAGTACCAGGGCTGGGGAAGTGAGGAAGCCCCACACCGCCATTGCGAAGTAAGCCATGACAGCCCCACGCATCATCGCTGGCGCCTGGAAGGGCCGCAAACTCGCCGCCCCCGCCGGGCTGGACACACGCCCCACCAATACCCGCGCGCGGCAGGCCGTGTTCGATATTCTCGCCCACGCCCCCTGGTGCGAATTGCGCGGCGCGAAGGTGCTGGACGTGTTTGCGGGCACCGGCGCCTACGGGCTGGAAGCCCTTTCGCGCGGCGCTGCCTCGGCTGTGTTTTTCGAGCAATCCCCACCCGCGCTCGCCGCGCTGCGTGCCAATATTGCCGCGTGCAAGGCGCCGGCGCGTGTGGTGGCGGGCGATATTCTTAAAACCCTGCCGGGTGAGTTGCACAATTTGGTATTCCTCGACCCGCCTTACGGGCAGAACCTCATCCCGCAGGCCCTGGCGATTTTACGCGCCCGCAACTGGATTGCGCCGGGCGCTATTATCGTTGCGGAATTTGGCCCGGGGGATGAGATGGAG
The DNA here is from genome assembly GCA_021807465.1 of Pseudomonadota bacterium. Lineage (GTDB taxonomy): Bacteria > Pseudomonadota > Alphaproteobacteria > Acetobacterales > Acetobacteraceae > Acidocella. The sequence continues at coordinate 792 of JAKBCX010000002.1, forward strand.
ACGCCAGAGCTTCTGGCTGAGCGGACTCACGGCAAGGCGGCATTGAAGATATGGCGGATTTGATAGGAGACTGTTTGCAAAGCCGCTCTGGCCTGACGGATATATGACAGCTATTGCAGGGTTTTTTGCAGCACTTGAGAGGCACGCCGGACGATTGCCTCGCGCTTTATGTGCTGGCCATCGCGCACCACATGTTCGCCTGCCGCCCATACGTCGCGCACACGCCCATCATGGCCAAAAATCCAGCGGTCGAGCAATGTATCGCCCTCCAAATGTAATCCCGCCATATCCTCCAGTGCCACGCAATCCGCTGGCGCGCCCTGCCTGATTTCGGGCATTGCCGCCCCCAGCGCCTGCGCGCCGCCAGCCAGGCAGGCGGTAAATAACCGCCTGCCTGTTGAGCCGTTCGGTTCAGCCAGAACATTGCGCTGCTGGTGAAGAAGCCGCTGCCCATATTCGAGCAGCCGCAATTCCTCCGCTGCATCGATGCGGATATTCGAATCCGTGCCGATGCCGATGCGCCCATGCGCCGCAAGAAATGCCTCGGCGGGGAAGAGTCCATCGCCCAGATTGGCTTCCGTTACCGGGCAAAGCCCGGCAACCGCGCCCGCCGCCGCAATGGCATCCCGCTCGGCCGCCGTTACATGCGTGGCATGTACCAGGCACCAGCGCGCGCCCACCGCGGCATTGTCCAGCAGCCATTGCACCGGCCGCGCCCCATAGGCGGCAAGGCAGTCCTCCACTTCTTTCATCTGCTCGGCGATATGGATGTGCACGGCACGCCCTGGCAGCCCGTCTTGCAGCATGTCCAGCTCTGCTTTTGTTACCGCGCGCAGAGAATGCGGGGCATAACCAACGCAATCCTGCGGGCGGGCGAGGGAATCGCATGTCTGCACCAAGCGTATAAAGCCATCCACATCAAACAAAAAACGCCGCTGCTCAACGCTGGCCGGCGCAGGCCCGAAGCCGCCATGGGCGTAAAATACCGGCAAATGGGTAAGGGCGATTCCGCTCTCCGCCGCCGCTGCGAAGATACGCGCGGAAAGCTCCGCCGGATTGGCATAGCGTGTGCCATTTGGGGCGTGGTGCAAGTAATGAAACTCCCCCACCCTGGTAAAACCAGCCTCCAGCATTTCCATATAGGCCAGGGCGGCAAGCGCCTGTACGCCATCCGGGTCCAGGGAGAGGGCGAATTTGTACATCATCTCGCGCCAGGACCAGAAGCTCTCGCGCGTAGCGCCCCGCCGCTCCGTGAGGCCGGAAAACCCGCGCTGAAAAGCATGGCTGTGCAGATTAGGCATGCCCGGTACCAGGCATTGCACCTGCACATCGCCGGGCCGCGGCGCGGTTTCTTTTTCCACGGTGGCAATCATGCCCGCGTGAAACCCGGCACGGACGTGCCGGCACCAGCCCTCTGGCAACAAGGCCCATTGCGCAAAGACCATGCTATACGCTCCGTTGTTTCGCGCGATTATACGTGTGCTTTGGCCCCGTGACATAAAGGGCTTTCTTTCGCCGCTCTTTATGTATATACTTATTTGGTGAATGCACGCAAGCGTGCCAAGCAAACCCCAGAGGGCGGAATGACGCAGAGACGGGTCTGGACCAACGCCATCGCCGTAACAGGCTTGAACGGTACACAAGGCGAGCGGCTGGATATTGCCGTGGAGGGCGGCCGCATTGTTGCAACCGGCAGCGGGCTAGCACGGGCTGGGGATTGCGTGATCGGCTGCGAAAACTGCCTCATTACACCAGCCTTCGTCGATTGCCACACCCATCTCGTGCATGGCGGCGACCGCGCCCGTGAGTTCGAGATGCGGCTTAACGGCGCAAGTTATGAGGACATTGTCCGCGCGGGTGGCGGCATTGCTTCCTCCATGCGCAGCACCCGCGCGCTGGATACTGACGGGCTGGTGCAAGAAACCCTGCCCCGGCTCGATGCCCTGCTCGCCGAGGGCACCTCTACTGTCGAGATCAAATCCGGCTATGGGCTTGATGTTGAGACAGAGCTTAAAATGCTGCGCGCGGCGCGCAAGCTGGAGACATTGCGCCCGGTGCGCATACGCACAAGCTGGCTGGCCGCCCATGCAATGCCGCCCGGCTATGGCGGCAGTAAGGCGGATTATATCAGCAATATCGCAATCGCGGGGCTGGATGCGGCGTACCGGGAAGGGCTGGTTGATGCGGTCGATGCCTTCTGCGAGACTATCGCTTTTTCCGTGGAGGAAATCGAGCCGCTATTCGCCCATGCCAAGGCTCTTGGTCTGCCGGTTAGGCTGCATACCGGCCAGCTAACCCATTCAGGCGGCGCCTTGCTTGCCGCGCGCTACGGCGCGCTCTCGGCGGACCATCTGGAACATGCGGATGCGCGGGATGCCGCCGCCCTTAAAGCCGCCGGCACGGTGCCAGTGCTGCTGCCAGGCGCTTTTTACATGCTGCGCGAAACGCAGTTGCCGCCCGTGCAGATATTGCGCGATGCCGGGCTGAAGATCGCGCTGGCGACAGATTGCAACCCCGGTACTTCGCCGCTGAGTTCGCTGCTTCTTACCATGAACATGGCCGCTGTGCTGTTCCGTATGACCGTACAGGAGTGTTTTGAAGGCGTTACCGTAAACGCGGCCCGCGCGCTGGGACTGGAACATGTTACCGGGCGGATTGCGCCTGGCTATTCCGCCGATTTCGCCATTTGGCGGGCGCAGAACGTCGCACAGCTGGTCAACCGTGCCGGCATTAATCCGTTGCATTCACGTGTTTTCAAAGGAATTATCACTCATGGTTGAGCAGTTGACACCTGGCGCTGTTTCACTGGAAACGCTGGCGCGCATCTATTGGCACGGCGTGCCTGTGCGGCTGGCGCAAACCGCCCATCCTGCCGTGGAAAAAGCGGCACAGCGCATTGCCCAGGCCGCGGCCGGCAATGCGCCGGTTTATGGCATCAATACAGGGTTCGGCAAACTCGCCTCCATCCGCATCGGCGTTGCGGATGTCGCACAGTTGCAGCGTAACCTCATCCTTTCTCATTGCTGTGGTGTTGGCGAGCCGCTCGCGGAAAATATCGTCCGGCTCGTCATGGTGCTGAAGCTGCTTTCGCTCGGGCGCGGGGCATCCGGCGTGCGGCTGGAGCTGATTGCGTTGATGGAGGCGATGCTGGCAAAAGGCGTTTTGCCCGTTATTCCAGAAAAAGGCTCCGTCGGCGCATCGGGCGATCTCGCGCCGCTTGCGCATCTTACCTCCGTGATGATCGGTGAGGGCGAAGCGATGGTCGAGGGGACGCGCCTGCCCGGTGCGGAGGCGCTGCGCCGCGCGGGTTTGGCGCCTGTGCAGCTTTCGGCGAAAGAGGGGCTTGCAATGATCAACGGCACCCAGGTTTCCACCGCGCTCGCGCTGGCCGGGTTGTTCCGCGCGGCGCGCGCCATGCAGGCCTCGCTTGTCACCGGCGCGCTCTCCACCGATGCCGCAATGGGCTCCACCGCGCCGTTCTCGGCGGAAATCCATCTGCTGCGCGGCCATCAGGGGCAGATTGACGTTGCCGCGGCCCTGCTGCGCCTGCTGGAAGGCTCGGGTATCCGCCAGAGCCATGTCCAGAATGACGAGCGCGTGCAGGACCCGTATTGTTTGCGCTGCCATCCGCAAGTCGGCGGCGCTTGCCTCGATTTGCTGCGCCAGGCGGCGCGCACTTTGGCCATTGAGGCGAATGCCGCCACCGATAATCCGCTAGTACTCTCCAATGGCGATATCGTTTCGGGTGGAAATTTTCATGCCGAGCCTGTCGCCTTCGCGGCGGATCAGATTGCCCTGGCCGTCGCGGAAATCGGCGCCATAGCGCAACGCCGGATCGCGACTTTGGTCGATCCGGCGCTGAGCTTCGGCCTGCCCGGCTTCCTCACACCCAAACCCGGCCTTAACTCCGGCATGATGATTGCCGAGGTGACGACGGCGGCTTTGATGAGTGAGAATAAATTGCTGGCACATCCGGCCTCGATCGATTCCACGCCAACCTCGGCCAACCAGGAAGACCATGTTTCCATGGCCTGCCACGGCGCGCGCCGGCTGCTGCAGATGACGCAAAACTTGTTCTACATCCTTGGCATCGAGGCCATGACCGGCGCCCAGGGCATCGCCTTGCGGCGCCCGCTGCGCAGCTCACCGGCGCTGGACCGGGCCATCACCCGGCTGCGCCGGGAAATTCCCGAACTTGGCGAGGACCGCTATATGGCGCCAGAACTGGAAGTGGCGGCTGGGCTTATTCATTCCGGCGCGCTTGCCGCCGCCACTGAAACCGCCCTGCCGGAATTGTTATGATGCGCCCCTTTGCCGTCACAAGGGGCGATGGCCCCGTCATTCTCGGGTTTCCACACACGGGCACGTATGTGCCGGACAATATCGCCGCGAATCTCAACGAAGAAGGCCGGCTGCTGCGCGATACGGATTGGCATGTGCATGACCTTTATGCCGGGCTGCTGCCTGGCGCTACCACCGTGCGCGCCATTTTTCACCGCTACGTCATCGATGCTAATCGCGATCCATCTGGCGCCAGCCTGTATCCTGGCCAAACCGGCACGGGGCTGATACCGCTCTCGACTTTCGACAATACCCCCATCTGGCAGCATGGCCGCGAGCCTGATGCGGCGGAAACCGCGCGGCGCCTGACCATGTTCCACGCGCCTTACCACGCCGCCTTGCAACAGGAGATCGCGCGCGTGCGCGCCCGCCATGGCGTTGCCGTGCTGTTCGATTGCCACTCCATCCGCTCTGTTATACCTTGGATGTTCGAAGGTACGTTGCCGGATTTCAACATCGGAACAAATCTTGGCCAGAGCTGTGCGCTCAGCATCGAACAGGATGTGCTGCGAATCTGTGCCGCGTCTGGGCGCAGCCATGTGTTGAACGGGCGCTTCCGCGGCGGCTGGACCACGCGCCATTACGGCCGTCCGGAACAAAATATTCACGCCATTCAGCTGGAGCTGGCGCAATCCTCGCATCTGGCGCAAGAAGCTCCACCTTTTTCACTCTCCGCGCCAAGCATGGATGCTTTGCGCCCCATCCTCGCCGATATTCTTCATGCAATCGCCACGCGCGCTTATCAGCTCGCCGCCTGAAAGGATCCGCTTCATGACTGACCTGCGCCATAACGCCCGCGATGTGTTTCCCCCCACCGGCACAAAGCTCAATGCCAAATCGTGGCTTACCGAAGCGCCCTTGCGCATGTTGATGAATAATCTGCACCCGGATGTCGCGGAGAACCCGCATGAACTTGTTGTGTATGGCGGCATTGGCCGCGCCGCGCGCACCTGGGAAGATTTCGATGCCATTTGTGCCAGCCTGAAGGAATTGGAAGACGACGAAACGCTGGTGGTGCAATCTGGCAAGCCCATCGCGGTGGTGCGCACGCACCGCGATGCGCCGCGCGTGCTGATCGCCAACTCCAACCTGGTGCCACGCTGGGCGACCTGGGACCATTTCAACGAGCTCGATCGCAAGGGCCTGATGATGTATGGCCAGATGACCGCCGGCTCCTGGATTTATATCGGCACGCAAGGCATTGTGCAGGGCACATACGAAACCTTTGCCGAAGCGGGGCGCCAGCATTATGGCGGCAAACTGCAAGGAAAATGGATTCTCACCGGCGGCCTTGGCGGCATGGGTGGCGCCCAGCCCTTGGCGGCGGTGATGGCCGGGGCTTGCTGCCTTGCCGTGGAATGCGATGAAACCCGCGCGGATTTCCGCATCCGCACCCGCTATTGCGATGCGAAAACCCATTCTCTGGACGAGGCCCTGGCGCTGATCGGCGTTTGGACGGCCAAGGGCGAGGCCAAATCAGTGGCGCTGATTGGCAATGCCGCCGATATATTCCCGGAAATTCTCCGCCGCATGCAGGCGGGCGAGCCGCTGCCCAATGGCCGGCCAGACATTGTCACGGATCAGACCTCCGCGCA
>JAKBCX010000002.1:6827-17459 GCA_021807465.1 Pseudomonadota bacterium
GCGCGGCTGGAGCGCGTGCTGTGGAACGACCCTGCCTCCGGCGTGTGGCGCCACGCCGATGCGGGGTATGAGACAGCCATAGAATGCGCACGCGCGCACGGGCTGAAATTGCCGCGTATACTCGGCAATTAAGCGCGGTGGCCGTGGTTTTCCGCAGGGCCGCGCGCCGCTTTGTACCGTGGAAGAATGGCGGCGGGCGCACGGCGGAAATTCTGACCTCGCCCGCCGGCGCGGGGCTGGATGATTTCGCATGGCGGATTAGCACGGCGGAGGTGGCCGCCTCTGGCCCGTTCTCGCTCTTTCCCGGCGTGCAGCGCTGCCTAGCGGTGATCGAGGGTGGCAGCCTGCGCCTTGGTTTCGCCGATGGCACGCTGCTTGAGGTAAGTCCTGGTTCTGCCCCTGCATATTTTCCGGGTGATGTGCCGTGCTCATGCGAATTACGTGGTGCGCCGGTACTGGACCTGAATGTGATGGTGCGCCCGCCATGGCGGGCCACGGTCCGCCCGCTGAATGGCGCCGGAACAGGCGCGGCTCCCGTGCACAAGCGCTTTCTGTTCATGCTGGAAGATATGCCGGGGCTTGGCTTGGAACATTACGACTTGCTTGACATCTCTACGCAGCCCGCGCGCCTTTCAGGCCATGCCCTGCTGATCGAGATTTTTTGAAGGGCGGCCCGGCTTTACGCGCTCGAACGAGTCGCAGGCTAAGATTTTGCAATCTCCTACAACTTTGGTTGCGGTGTGAACTCTGCAACCAGCTGGTGCGCCTCGCCAGGGTAGAGCAGCCGCACATGCGTCACCCAATTCTGCTCGATGCTGGTTTTTCGCAGCACTTCCAGGCAGGCCGCACCCACGGGCAGCTCCAGCAGCTTTGCCTCCCGCCCCAGGCAATTAACCGCGCGGATACGGTGGCTTGCCCGGCTGAACGGCATGGATTTCAAAAGCCATTGCCCTGGCACGGTCGTTTTCAAATCAACTGTCAATATTTCCGGTACAACAGCAATGTTCACGGCACGCATCTCATAGCAGAACGGTTCCCCCCGGGCGGCGTGCATACCGGTGAGGAACAGCACATCCTTGTCGCGCCACTCGCCGCCGAGGTCAAGCAAACGATGTTCACTTTCGCTCAAAGGCCGTTGCTGTGCCTTAAACAAATGCCATTCGTAGCTTTGGCCAAGGGCCGCCACCTCTTGCGCAATATCGTTGATCGCCATCACCGCGGATTGCACGCGCGGCTGTGCCACGACAGTGCCGCTGCGCCGCCGGCGCACCATGAATCCCTCGCGCGATAACTGGGCCAGAACCTTGTTCATGGTCATGCGCGAAACGCCATAAGACTCCGCGAGATCGGTCTCCTTCGGCAATTGCCGCCCCGGTTCCCACTGCCCGCTGAGGATGCGCTGGCGCATATCTTCCGTAATGCGGGCGTGATGGGTTTCAACAGGCTTCGTCTCAGACATCGAACTCTCTTTTGCCATCGTGCCGCGCACGCCACACCTTTGTTCCAGCCCTGCCGCCGCAACCAGGAGGCGCGGCAAGACATTTTATGTATATAACCAGCTTGCGTGTAGTCTCAATGAGTTTTCGAGCCGCGGCCAGAACTGGGCGGTAATCCCCCCTGCAATTAAATGGATTGATAAGTAGAGTTTTCTCGGCATTCTGCACGAGGAGATTTTCATGAAGACGTCGCGATATAGCGAAGGGCAGATCCTTGCGATTTTGCGCCAGGCTGAGGGTGGTGTGCCGGTTGCGGAGCTTTGCCGTGAGCACGGCATGAGTGACGCGTCATTCTACAAGTGGCGCGCCAAATATGGCGGGATGGACGCCTTGATGGTGTCGCAGATGAAGGCGATTGAGGATGAGAACCGGCGGCTGAAGAAGATGTTTGCCGAGCTGAGCATGCAGAACGAGCTGCTCAAGGAGGCATTGGGAAAAAAATAGCGCGGCCATCTCAACGCCGCGAGATGGCCGAAACGGCGGTGGCGAGGCGCGGGGTCAGCATTGCACTGGCCTGCCGGACGTTTGGCGTGAGCGAGACGTGTTATCGCTATGCGCCGAAGCTGGTTGGCGAGAATGAGGAGATCGCTGATCTGCTGGTGGGGTTGACGAACGCCGAGCGGAACTGGGGTTTTGGCCTGTGCTTTTTGTATTTGCGCAATGTTCAGGGCGCCGGTGGAACCACAAACGGGTCTATCGCATCTACCGTGAGTTGGAGCTGAACCTGCGCATTAAGCCCCGCAAGCGGCTGCGCCGGGACAAGCCTGACGTCTTGGCCGTTCCCGCGGCGCCGAACGTCTCATGGTCGATGGATTTCATGGCGGACCACCTGGAGGATGGCCGCGCCTTCCGGCTGCTGAATGTGCTGGACGACTTCAACCGCGAGGGCTTGGGCATTGAGGTTGATTTTTCACTGCCGGCCGAGCGCGTGATCCGCAGTTTGAACCGGATCATCGAATGGCGTGGCAAGCCCGTGAGCATTCGCGTCGACAATGGCCCTGAATATATCAGCGGAAAGTTGCTAGCATGGGCTGAAAAGTTGCAGATCAACATCTGCCACATTCAACCTGGCAAACCCCAGCAGAACGCCTATGTCGAGCGCTATAACAGGACCGTACGACATGAATGGCTGGATCAGAATGTCATCGGTAGCATTGAGGAGGCCCAAAACGACGCCACGAAATGGCTCTGGACATATAACAATGAGCGCCCGAATATGGGCATCGGCGGGATCACACCCGCCCAGAAACTGAAACGCGCCGCGTGAATTCTACGGCCAAGCCCCGTTAAAAACGGGGGGATTACCATCCATCTCTCTTCCCCAAATTTTCGCGCCCGGCTAAGCCGGAGGTATGAAGCCCGGTCATCTTGCCTGCATCCTGCTGAGCCTGTTCTCGCTTTACGCCTGGTATAGCCTCAACCGCCCGCAGGCGGGGGATGTGACCATGCCGCCGGGCAAGTTCAACTCGCTTTCCTACACACCCTACCGTAATGGCCAGGGTCCGATGGACAAGGGCTTTCCCAGCCCGGCCGATATTTCGCAGGATTTGGCCCTTATCGCCCATGAAGCGGACGGCATACGCACCTATGCCGCGCTGGAAGGCACGCCGGCGCAAACCGCCGCGCGGCTGGCCGCGCACCAGGACATAGCCTCGCTGGCCAAGAAGGCGGGGCTGAAAATGTGGCTCGGCATCTGGCTTGGCCCCGATGCGGCGCGTAACCGCGCGGAAATGGCGGCCGGCATAGCCGAGGCCAATGCCCACCCCCATACGGTAACGCGCGTGGTTGTGGGCAACGAGGTGCTGCTGCGCCGCGACCTTTCAGTGAATGACCTGACGGCGGACATAGATTACGTGCGCGCGCGGGTGAAACAGCCCGTGGCCTATGCCGATGTGACTGATTTCTGGCGCAAATACCCGCAAGTGGCGCCGCATGTGGATGTGGTGATGATCCATGTGCTGCCCTATTGGGAGAACCACCCGATGGGGGTGAGCCAGGCGCTGGCCAGCATCGATTCCACCATTACCGAATTCAAAACGCTATTCCCCGGCAAGCGGATTTCCATTGGCGAGACAGGCTGGCCCTCGCGCGGGCGCTGGCGCGGGCCGGCCGCCCCTTCACGCGTGAACGAGGCCGTGTATCTGCGCCGCTTCGCCACGCTCGCGGCCAAGGATGGGGTGGATTACAATATTATCGAGGCCTTCGACCAGGCTTGGAAATACCAGCAGGAAGGCGTGGCCGGGGCCAACTGGGGCATATGGACGGCGCAGCGCGAGCTGAAATTCCCGCTGGAAGGCCCGGTGATGGAGCACCCCTACTGGCCGCGCTACGCGGCGCTGGGCGTGGTGGTGAGCATCGCGCTGTTTACCATGGCGGGTATGCGTAACCTGCGCCTGGCTTTGCCCGCCTTTGCGCTGGGCAATGCGTTTTCCTTCGCCTGCCTGGGCACGCTGCCGCTGCTTTACGATAAATGGCAGGTTTTATGCGCGCTGGTGAACTTGCCGCTGCAACTCGCCTTCGCCGTGCTGGCCCTGCGCCGCGCCGGAGCACTGCTGGCCGGGCAGGCTTTGCCCCCGGCGCAGAATGGCGCCGCCGTGCTGGCCCGGCTGCGCGCCTTCCGCCTGCCGCTTGGTTATGACGGGCTGTGGTTTATCTTCCTGGCCAGCGCCGCCGTGTCCGAGGCGCTGCTGGTGTTCAACGGGCGCTATCTCGATGCGCCAATGCCGGCCTTCATTATCCCCGTCATCGCCGCGCTAATGCGGCTATGGAGCAGGGACAAACCCCAGAACATGGGCTGGGAGGAGTTGCTGGCCAGCTTCGCACTGGCCATATTGGCACTGGCGGATTTGCTGATGGAAGGCGCGCAGAATCTCGATTTCGTGGCCTGGAACGCGGGCGCGCTGCTGCTGGCCGCGCCCTGTATTCTGGCCGCCGAGGCCAAAAAGGGGCGGCGGGGCGTATCTTAAAATGAAGGTGGAGAGACGGCGCTGATCAGCACGCAGGGCTCGCTGCCCTGGTTGCGGAAACGGTGCGGGATGTCTGAGCGGAAGTAATAGGCATCGCCCGGGTTGAGCTGGCGCTCCTGCACCCCCACGGTAATGGTAATGCTGCCCGAGATGACGACACCGCATTCCTCTCCGGCATGGCGCAGCATGGCATCGCCCGTATCGGCGCCGGGCTGGTAGGTCTCGCGCAGCATTTGCAAGGCGCGGTCCTTAAGCTGGCGCCCCACCATGCGCATGGAAATGGTGTGGTCGTAGGAAATCTCGGTCAGCTCGTTATCCGCGAAAAACACGTTATCGGAGGGCGAGAAATCCAGCGTGAAGAAATCGGCCAGGGAGAGCGGAATGCCGTCCAGGATTTTCTTCAGGCTGGAAATGGAGGGCGAGACGCGGTTCTGCTCGATGAGCGAGATCGCCCCGTTCGTCACCCCCGCGCGGCGTGCCAGCTCGCGCTGCGTCAGGCCAAAAATCTGCCTGACCAGCTTCAGCCTTGTGCCGATATCTTCCGTGCCGTCTACAGTTTCTAGGGCTGCCGACATATTCTCCTTGCTTCCAACCGTTTAGGATTATTGACAAAGCCATAGAGCTTGGGGCAATGGCTGTAAAGAAATACATATAAAATGGAAAAATCAAACTAATTATTCTTGACGGCCATCCGCCGTTGGGCAACAAATAACCTAACCCAAACCATAACGGGGATTTGCGTGCTGTGGACAGAAACGCCGCCTAAGTCAGACCTCTCCTTCTATAACGGGGGCGCCGCGTGAGCGCCTCTGTAAGCGCCAAGCGCGGCGCCATCTCGCTTACGGGTATAACCCGTATTTTCGCGGGCACCATACCCGCTGTCGATCATATTGATCTTGAGATACAAGCTGGGGAGTTTTTTACCCTGCTCGGCCCCTCGGGCTGCGGCAAAACCACGCTTCTGCGTATGATCGCGGGGTTCGAGGCGCCCGATGAGGGGCGTATCGTTATCTCCGGGCGGGAAATGCAAGGCGTTCCGGCGCATAAGCGCGCGGTCAACACTGTTTTCCAGTCTTACGCGCTGTTTCCGCACCTTAATGTGGAGCAGAATATCGGCTTCGGGCTGAAAATGCAGGGCGTGAAGGCGGCGGAGCGCAAAAAGCGCGTCGATGCCATTATGGATATGATGCAGATCGGGCAATTTGCCACACGCTCCGCGGCCCAGCTTTCCGGCGGGCAGCGCCAGCGCGTGGCCCTGGCCCGCGCCCTGGTGAACGAGCCGGAAGTGGTGCTGCTGGACGAACCGCTCTCGGCGCTGGATGCCAAATTGCGCGCGGAATTGCAGATTGAGCTTTTGCGTATGCAGAAGCGCCTGGGCATGACCTTCGTGTTCGTCACCCACGACCAGCACGAGGCGCTGGTGATGTCCGACCGCATCGCGGTGATGAGCAAGGGGCGCATCCAGCAGGTTGGCCCGGTGCTGGATGTGTACGAGAAGCCCAAAAACGTGTTCGTCGCGGAATTTCTGGGCCTGTCCAACATCTGGGCGTTCGAGCCGGTTTCCGCGCACGAGGCGCGCACCGCGATTGGCGTGCTGAATATTGGCGAAAACCTGACTGGCCCCGGCATGGCGATGATACGGCCCGAGAAAATCTGGCTTTACAGCGACAACGCCTTCGAGGCCGGCCGGCCCAATATGTTCCTCGGTAAAATCTGCGAGGCTATCTACATGGGTGCCTCGACCCAATACCGGATTGAGCTGCAATGTGGGCAGTTCCTCACCGCCTACGATACCAATAACCAGGCCGCCGAGCGAAGCTGGCGCCCGGGTGAGGCCGTGGCGGTGGAGCTGAAGCCCGAGAACATCATGCTGGTGGAGGCGTGATGAGTACCATGGTGCAAAGCGAGGCCCGCAGCCGCGCCTGGCGGCTTTGGCTCACCTCGGGGCCGGGGTTGTTCTGGATTATATTATTTCTGCTGCTCCCTAGCGGAATCATGCTCGGCATCGCGTTTTTCACGAATAGCGATTTCGGCTCGCCGGTGCTGCCGCTATCGCTCTCCTCGTTTTCGCAAGTGGCGGGTTTTGGCATTTTAGGGTGGACCAGCGCCAATTTCACGGTGCTTATCCGTTCGCTGCTGCAAGCGGGCATTGCCACCACAATGACCATATTGCTGGCCTATCCGCTGGTGTTCTTCATTGTTTCGCGCCCGGCCAATTTGCGCCCGGTGCTGCTGCTGTTTGCCATTGTGCCGTCCTGGACCAACCAGGTGGTGCGCACCTATGCCTGGATGCAGCTGCTCAACCCGTTCGCGCCGGTCTCACATCTGGCGCAGTCGCTGGGCCTCATTCCGCCGCATCTCGGCCTCATGCCGGGCAATTTCGCGGTGTTTATCGGCCTTACCTATAATTACCTGCCCTACATGGTGGTGCCGCTTTACGCCGCCGTGGAAAAGCTGGACTGGACCTTGGTGGAAGCCGGGCGCGATTTATACGCATCCGGCCCGAAACTGTTTTTCAACGCCGTGTTTCCGCAAACCGTGCCGGGGCTGCTCTCGGGCATCATCCTGGTTGGCATTCCCGCGTTTGGCGACTACGTGGTGCCGCAGCTTCTGGGCGGTGACAAGGCGATGATGCTCGGCTCGCTCATCGCCAGCCAGTTCACCTTCTCGCCTGATTGGCCCTATGGCGCGGCGCTGACCATTATCATGCTGGTCTTCACTTGCATCGGCCTTGTTGTTTTCCGCCGCCTGACGCAAAGGCTGGGCGGTGGCGAGGGGGCGATGCTATGAGCAATATCCCCCGCGGCATCAGGCGTGGCCTGTTTGGCGTCAGCCTGCCGGTTTACGCGCTGCTTTATCTGCCACTTTCTGTCATCGCCATTTTCTCGTTTGCCCCGTCGCTGCACCATCCGGGTGTGAATCTCGCGGCGTATGGTGAGCTGTTCAACGACGCCACGGTGCTGGCGGCATTGCGCCGCTCCATCACCCTGGCGTTCGGCTCCGCGATTCTGGGCACCGCGCTTGGCACGCTTATGGGGTTTGGCCTCAGCCGGTTCCGCCCCGCCAAGGGCGGCGGCTTCTGGGTCGGCGCATTGCCCAGCCTTATCATCTACACGCCCATTATCATGCCCAGCCTGGTTTTTGGCATATCCGAGCTGATTTTCTTCAACCTTGTGCATGAATATACCGGCCTGCTCTCCGCCGGGCTGCTCACCATGGGCATTGCCCATGTCACCTTCCAGTCGCCTTACGTGGCGCTGGTGGTTTATGCGCGCCTTACCGGGCTGGACCCTAATTTGTTCGAGGCGTCGCACGACCTTTACGCCAACCCGATCAAATCTTTTCTCTACCTCACCATTCCCGTCGTCCGCCCGGCGCTTATCGGCGGGTTTCTGCTTGCCATTACCTTGTCTATCGACGACTTCACCATCAGCTTCTTCACCGCCGGCCCGGGCAGTGTTACCCTGCCCATCTACATCTACAGCGCCATCGCGCGCAAAGGGTCTTCGCCTGAGATCAACGCCCTTGGCAGCCTCATGATCGCCACCGTTATAGGCGTTGCTCTGCTTTACTACTTTGTTACCCGCCGCCAACAACAAAGAAGCCGCCAGATTCCGGCTGTTGCTTAAACAAACAGAGGAGAAATTCATGACCAAGCTTAAATCGTTTCTACTCGGCGCGGGTTGCGCCGCCATTCTTGGGGCCTTCGCGCTGCCGCAGGCAGCCCGCGCCGGTGAGCCGACGCTCAACCTGTTCACCTGGTCCGACTACATAGACCCAGCAATGGTGAAGACCTTTGAAAAGCAGTGCGGCTGCAAGGTGGTCGAGACCGATTATGACTCCAACTCCGAAATGGAGGCCAAGCTGAAAGCTGGCGCGGATTCGCAATATGATGTGGTTGTACCGTCCAGCTATTATGTCGCCCGCCTGGTGGCCGAAGGGCTGATCCAGCCGCTCGACCATAACGCGATTCCGAACTTCAAGAATTTGGCAACAAAATTCCAGGATCCAACCTACGATCCGGGCGACAAATACTCCATGCCCTATCAATGGGGCACCACCGGCATTGGCTATCTGAAGGACCAGATCAAGGATCCCCCGCATAGCTGGAGCCTGCTCTTCGATCCCAAGGTCAACCCCACCTATCCGTTCACGCTGATGAGCGGCAGCGGGCAGGACACGATTGGCGCGGCTTGTGCCTATCTGGGCTACGGGTTTGCTTGCGATACCAAGGCCGAATGGCTGGCCGCGGCCAAGCTGATTCAGGAAACCCGCAAGCGCAAGAACTTCGCCGGTTTCGTCGATGGCCTGCCTGAGCGCGACCAGTTGAAGGCCAAGGTCAATTCCGCGGGCATGGTGTTCAATGGCGATGTCGCCGCCAGCTACGCCGATGGCTCGGGCAAGGATATTGGCTTCTTCCTGCCCAAGGAAGGCGCGGAAATCTGGGTGGATACCATGGCCATTCCGGCCCATGCGCCCAACCCCAAGCTGGGCCTGGAGTTCATCAACTTTATCCTGGATGCCAAGGAAGGTGCCGCGCTGTCTAATTATAACGCGTACAGCACCCCGAATGCCGCGGCCGAGCCGATGCTCGACCCCAGCCTGAAGACCGAGCTGGTCTCGCCCAGCGCGGCCGACTTCAAGCTGCTGCACTTCCTGCCGCCGCTGGCTGGCGCCAAGCTGAAACTGTTCAACGCCATCTGGACGGCTGCAAAGCAATAATTCGCCCGGCCCTCTCTGGTATGCCAGAGAGGGCCTTTTTCCGAGGATATTATGAGTACAGAAATCGACTTAAAAGAATGGTTCGACGAACACCGCATTACCGAGGTTGAATGCATGGTGCCGGATATTACCGGCATACCGCGCGGCAAGATCATGCCCGCGCAAAAATTCCTGAAGGGCGGCGCGCCGCGTTTGCCGGAAGCCATCTTTATCCAGTCCGTCACCGGCGAATACCCGGACGACCCCGAGGATACGCTGACCGACCCGGCGATCATCGACATCAAGCTGATCCCGGACGCCTCCACTGTCCGCCTCGTGCCCTGGGCGCACGAGCCCACCGCGCAGATCATCCATGATTGCCAATACGCGAACGGCACGCCGGTGCCGATGGCGCCTCGGCAAGTGCTGCAGCGTGTGCTGAAATTGTACGAGGAGAAAGGCTGGAAGCCGGTTCTGGCGCCGGAGCTGGAATTCTACCTCGTTGGCCGCAACACCGACCCCGACTACCCGCTGGCCCCGCCCGTTGGCCGCTCCGGCCGCCAGGAAACCGGGCGCCAGAGCTATTCCATCGACGCGGTGAACGAGTTCGATCCGCTCTTCGAGGAAATGTATGATTTCTGCGATTTGCAGGAAATGGATCTGGATACGCTGATCCATGAAGAGGGCGCGGCGCAGGTGGAGATCAACTTCCTGCATGGCGACCCGCTGCATCTGGCCGACCAGGTGTTCCTATTCAAGCGCACGGTGCGCGAGGTGGCGCTGCGGCACGATATTTACGCCACCTTCATGTCCAAGCCCATGGGCGGGGAGCCTGGCTCGGCCATGCATGTGCACCAGAGCATCGTGCACCCGGAGACGGGCAAGAACCTCTTCGCCGGCAAGGACGGCAAGGCCAGCAAGCTGTTCCGCAACTATATTGCGGGGCTGCAGAAATACATTCCGGCAGTCATGCCCATCTTCGCGCCCAACGTGAATTCCTACCGCCGCCTCACGCGCTTTTCTAACGCGCCCATCAATCTGCAATGGGGTTACGATAACCGCACGTGCGGGCTGCGCGTGCCTTTTGGCGGCGCGGAAGCCATGCGCGTGGAAAACCGCGTGCCGGGCGCCGATGCGAACCCCTACCTGGCTTTTGCCGCCACGCTGGCCTGCGGTTATTTGGGCATGGTGGAAAAACTGGAGCCGACGCCGGAGACCACTGGCAGCGCCTATACCGGCGAATACACGCTGCCGCGCGAGCTTTCTCACGCGTTGGATTTGATGAACGACAGCAAGCCCATGCGTGAAATTCTGGACGACAAGCTGGTGGATGTGCTGGTGGCCGTGAAGCGGCTGGAATACGAGACCTATTTGCGCGTTATTTCCTCGTGGGAACGCGAGCATTTGCTGCTGAACGTATAAAGCCGTTCTCCAGCCAACTTAAAAGGCCTCTCCGCGCAACCGCGCCG
>JAKBCX010000218.1 GCA_021807465.1 Pseudomonadota bacterium
TTCGCCAAAAGCCTTGGCCATGCCGAACAGCCCCAGTTGGTTAAGCTGGTCGAAGGTGGGGTGGGTGAGCATCAAAATCTCCTCAATGATAATAGCCCGCGCCGCGGATGTTATGGTGGTCGATCGCCGGGCCGTCGGCGGCGCGCTGAGGAGGGGCCTGATGATCGAGATTGTTGTCCAAGATGGATTTGACGGAGCCGTAGGTGCGGGTGCCGATCTCCAGCGCCCGGCCGCAGGCGGCTTCCACCCGTGCCCGGCCAAAGGCTTTCACCAGGCGGACAATGCCAAGGCAGGAGCGGAACCCTTGTTCGGGGTGCGCGCGCTCCTCCAGGATCAGCCCACACAAGGCGCCGGCCGAAGGGCCGATTGCCGCGGCATCGCGCCGGATGCGCTCCACTGTCCAGCCAGCATAACGCCGGTGACTGGAGGGCATGTGCTCCTGCAGGGTCGTGTGCTTGCCGTCGCCACTGCCGCGCATATGGGCGGCGATGCGCTCGCCACGGACAAAAATCTCCACGGTTCGCGCGGTCAGGCGCACCTCCACCTGCTCCTTCGCAAAGCGGTAGGGCACGGAGTAATAATGCCGCTCGACATCGACATGATAATCGATCCCGACGCGCCGGGTGCGCCATTCCGCGAAGACGTAAGGCTCCACTGGCAAAGGCTTCAGGTGAGGCCGATCGAGATCTTCGAGCAATTGCCGGCGGGTGACGCCCAGGCGGCGGAGCGGCCGCTCATCATTGACCTTCACGAGCAGAGCTTGGATCGCGATGTTCAACTCGGCCAGGCTATAGAAAATCTGGTGGCGCAGCCGGCCCAGCAGCCAGCGCTCCATAATCAGCACGGCGGCTTCCACCTTGGCCTTGTCGCGTGGCTTGCGCGGCCGCGCCGGCAGAATGGCGGTGTCATAATGCGCCGCCATCTCGATGTAGCTGCGGTTGACGGTCGGCTCGTAGAAACAGGCCTTGATCACCGCCGTCTTGGGGTTGTCCGGCACGATCAGCCGCGGCACGCCGCCAATGGCCTCAAACGCGCCGGTATGCCCGCCGATCCAGTCGCCCAAGCCCTGGCTCCAGCTCGCCTGCGCATAGGTGAAGCTCGACGCACCCATCACCGCGACAAATATCCAGATCACCGCGACAAATATCCAGGCGGACCGGGTCTCGCCGGTCAGCCGGTCGACCACCGGCACCGGATCGCCGGCATAGTCGACGAAGAGTTTTTCGCCGCCGGCATGGGCCTGGCGCATCGTGACCGAGAGCTTGCCTTCCCAGCCACGGAAGAGCTCGCAAAACCGACTGTAACGGTAGCCATCCGGCTCCGTGGCAATGTACTCGTCCCACAGGATCGAGAGGGTGACATGCTTGCGCTTGAGCTCCCGGTGCATCCAGGCCCAATCCGGCTCAGCACGCTGCCGGTGCCCCTGCTTGGTGCCGTTGTTCTTGTAAAGCCGGGCTTCCAGCGCAGAATCCGTCACCTCCGGCCCCAGCGGCCAGCTCAGCCCCGCATCGGCAAACCGCCGCAGCGTCTCGCGCACCGTCGAGGGCACCACCCCCAGCCGCCGCGCAATCTCCCGCTTCGAAACCCCAGACCCCGTCAGACGCAAAATCTCGCGCACATGGCGCATGCAAACTCTCCCCGCTGGCATCAATCCCCTCCTCAGCAAAAGCCAAAGAGGAAAACCTAACGCAGCCAGCGAAGAGACCCTCACCCCCCGGTTGCCCGGGCGGCATCAAATCGGAATCATGGGCGAAGCTATATCGGAACCCCGGGCGCCATCAAATCGGAATGGGGGGCGCCATCATGTCGGAATCAGAGGGCGGCTTGCTCCGGAATCATCACAGTAAGGTTAAGTGTGACCCTGAATCCGGCAGGCTTGCGATACATGCCCGGCGGCGCGTCCGAGGCCATGAGTTGCGTACCGAGAATGGTGAAATTGGCATGCATGATCTTAGCTGACCATTCAGGATTGCCGGGGGCCGGCGTTTCGGCATGGGTCGGGCGCATATTCACTGCCGCGCCGAGGGCGTTCTCGTAAAAGGTAAGTGCTTCGGCGCAAGTGCCGGGAAATGTCAGGTATGGGTTAACGGACATGCTTTACTCCCCCTGGCTTTCATCTTTTAGCACAGGCAGGCGCGCCGTTGCGTTAAACTTCCAGCGTCACCGCCACGGGCACATGGTCGGAGGGTTGTTCCCAATCGCGCGCTGGACGCAGCACCTGCATGGTTTGCAGTCCGTCTTTCAGGTCCGGCGTCACCCATACATGGTCTAGCCGCCGTCCCCGGTCCGAGGCTGCCCAATCGCGGTTGCGGTAAGACCACCATGTGTAGAGTTTCTGCTCCGGCGGCACGAAATGGCGCATCGCGTCGTACCAGCCTTCCTTCATCCAGGCATTCAGCCCTTCTACCTCTATGGGGGTGTGGCTCACCACATCCAAAAGCTGCTTATGGCTCCATACATCCTGCTCCAGCGGGGCGATGTTCAGGTCTCCCACCAGCACGGCGCGTTTGGGCGGATAAGTGGCGAAGTGTGCACGGGTTTCGCCCAGGA
Source organism: Pseudomonadota bacterium (assembly GCA_021807465.1). GTDB lineage: Bacteria > Pseudomonadota > Alphaproteobacteria > Acetobacterales > Acetobacteraceae > Acidocella. The sequence goes on from JAKBCX010000218.1 coordinate 2,551, forward strand.
AATCCAGCTTATGGCCGAATTTGGGGTTCTCGTTGCGGTCGGGAATATCGCCGCCGGCGGGTACGTAGAAATTATGCAGCGTAAGGGGCGCGCCGCCGGTTTGCACGGTGGCGGAGATATGCCGGCAATCGCCCTTGCCACACCAATCGGGCGTATCTTCCGCCAATGCCAGAGGCAGACGCGAGAGAATGGCAACACCATTATAGCCCTTCATGCCACGCTTCAGCACATGGGGCATGTTCAGCTCGCCCGCGATGGCGCCGGGGAACAGCTCATCCGGCACCTTGGTTTCCTGCAGGCAGATAATATCCGGCTGCAAGGCTCCCGCAAGCTGGTGCAGCAGCTTCTGGCGTAGGCGCAGAGAATTGATATTCCAGGTGGCGATGGTGAGTTTCATGCCGTGTGTTTAAAGCATCATCGGGCCGATTGAAATCGCACGGCCTGATGATTGGGGCTACTCGGCACCGCGATGCCCCGCGGGGGCGCTGATTGAGTATTGGAACAAGGACGCGGGCAGCGGGCCAGTGGGGACAATATCGTACAGGCTTACCCTTGTCTGGCGCCCTTGCGCATCCGTTACAACCCATTGAAGCAGCTCGATTGGGTTGGTGCTAAACACGAGTGTAAGGCTACCCAATGCCGCCTTGCCGCGGCGGATGAGGGTGATGTCATACTCTCCCGGCTGACGGGCGATGTTGGTGATTTCAGTCTCGTTAGAGTCGAGGCTGACATGCTTGGCCAGCAAAATACCGAGCGGCGTGCTGGCCAGCGGGATATTGGTGGTCTGGTTGAGTTCTGGGTCGTGATATACCAGTGCCGTTCCGCCTGACACGAGTAGTTGCGGATCGGGCGGGTCGTATTCAAACCGCATCCGCCCGGGGCGTTCCATCCAGGCTTTGCCGGTACGGGTCGTGCCATCGTCATTTACCTGCAGAAATTTAGCGGTAATGGCGCTCTGGCTGTTCAGGTACGCATCTAGCTTTTGAACCAATGCCTGGTTCTCGGCGCTGAGCGGCGCTGCCCGCGCCATGGCGGGCAGCAACAGAAACGCTGCCGCGGCCGCCAGAAAAGGCCGGCGCGGCAAGGGGTTAACGGCGGCTGGAAGACTCAGCTTTGTTGTTCGAAAGGGCATCGGTCATAATATGGCGCGTTTCACGCAAAAACGCAGCCCCCTTCACCGTGCGCTGAACCAGAACAGAGCGGCGGTCCGACGGGTCGACCTTGCGGCGGACATAATCCAGCTCGGAGAGACGGTCGAGCGCGCGGGTGATGGCGGGCTTGGACACGTTAAGCTCTTGCGCCAAGCCGCGTACTGTGTGGGCGCCATCTGTCAGGTAACAGGTAAGGAACACGCCGAGCTGGCGCGCGGATAGATCGACGCCGTCCCGGCGCACCAGAGAAACGACCGTGTCGCGGAGGATACCGACGAGTTGGTCGGAAGAGAGTGGTGCTGCAGCCATGGTTACATCCTTGCACTAGAAAAAAGAGATTCTGAACGGATACATTCACGTCAGAGGTATCATCCAGAGTGTT
>JAKBCX010000219.1 GCA_021807465.1 Pseudomonadota bacterium
GTAAGCGTTACCTTCCAAAAAAGGCCATCCCGGTGGATACGGGATGGCTTTTTTTGTAACTGGCGGGACTTGTTAACCCGGAAACTGCCCGCCCCGTACGTCGCCGGCGTATTGGGTGAGGGCAGTTGAGATGAGCTCGGCGCCGTTGAGATATTGCTTGGCGAAGCCGGGAGCTTTGCCGGGCGTGAAGCCGAGTATGTCGTGCATCACCAGCACCTGGGCATCGGTATGCGGTCCGGCGCCTATGCCGATGGTCGGGATTTCCAGCCGGTGGGTGATTTCGCGGGCGAGGTCGGCGGGCACGGCTTCCATAAGCACAATGCGGGCGCCGGCTTCGGCCAGGGCGATGGCGTCTTCGAAGATGAGCTGCGCGGCTTCCTGGGTTTTACCCTGGCGTTTGAAGCCGCCGAGCTGGCGTATGTGCTGGGGCGTAAGGCCGATATGCGCGCAGACGGGGATGGCGCGCTTGGCGAGAAAAGAGACGGTTTCCACCATTGGCGCCCCGCCTTCCAGCTTCACGATGTCCGCGCCCGCCTTGAGCAGCCGGGCGGCGGCTGTGAAGGCTTGCTGGGGAGATTCCTCGAAGCTGCCGAAGGGCAGATCTGCCATTACCAGGGCGTGTTTTACGGCTTTGGCGACGATGCTGGTGTGATACTCCATCTGCTCAAGCGAGACGCGCAGCGTATCGGCATCGCCTGCCACTGTCATGCCGAGGGAGTCGCCGATGAGAATGGCGTCCAGCCCGGCTTCATCAGCAAAGCGGGCAAAGGGGTAGTCATAGGCTGTGACGATGGCCATTTTACGGCCTTCGCGCTTGGCTTTTTCCCAAAGGGCGAGAGTCTTGGTCATGCTTCTGCTCCTTGTTGCAGCAGGGCCAGAGCGAAATCGGTACTGGCCCGCCGCACATCGTCCCGGTTGCCGGGGAAGATGCGGTGATATGTGGTAACGCCAAGCGGCGTGGCGAGGCCAAACCAGACCGTGCCCACGGGTTTTTCCGCCGAGCCGCCATCCGGCCCGGCTATGCCGGTAGTGGAGACGGCAAGAGCGGCATGCGCGCATTTTATCGCCCCCTGAGCCATTGCGGAGGCGACTTCAGACGATACAGCGCCGTGCGCGGCGAGCATGGCTGCGGGCACGCCCAGCATCTCCATTTTGGCCTCGTTCGCGTAAGTGACGAAGCCATGGGTGAAGATGGCGGAGGCGCCAGGAATGGCCGTGATGGCACCGGCCACAAGCCCGCCCGTGCAGCTTTCGGCCGTGGCCACGCGCAGGTGTTTTTGCGTGCACAGGGCAACCAGGGCCGCCGCGCTCATAACGGCGTAACCAGGCGGATGAGGAAGAGAACAGCGAAGGCGAGCAACCCGGCGATAAGGTCGTCGCCCATAATGCCCAGCTCGTCATGGTGCTGGTCGGCCCAGGCGACGGGGCCGGGCTTCCAGATATCGAACAGGCGGAACAATGCGAAGGCGAGCAGCACGCCGGTGAGAGAGAGCTGGCTAAGGGCGAGAAGCGGGATCATTTGTCCGGCAATTTCATCAATAACGACCCAGCTTGGGTCGTTGCCCGCATGTTCGGGCAAATGCGAAATGGCCCAGATGCCAGCCCCGGTGGCGACGATGATACCAAACAGCAGGGGTATGTGCCCCACGGCCAGCAACGCCACACCCAAAGCGAGGCCGAGCAGGGAGCCAAATGTGCCAGGTGCCTTGGGTGCGTAGCCAATGCCCAGCCCGCTGGCGAGGAAGGTGCAGAAATTCATTGGTTCAGCCAGGGTGTGATGGGCGAGTTCGCCGAGCCGGTGAGCTTGGCGCGGTAGATGGTGATGTTCTCGCTTACGCGCTGCACGTAATTACGTGTCTCGCTATAAGGGATCAGCTCGATCCAATCGATGATGTTGGCGCCGCCGGTATGGGTGCCAAGTTCGGGGTCGCCATTCGTGCTGAACCAGCGGGTAACCGCCGTAGGGCCTGCATTATACGCTGCAATGGCCAGTGGCAGGCAATTACCGAAATTCCGTAGCTCGCTGGCGAAGTAGGCCGTGCCGAGCGCCATGTTCTGCTCGGGGTTGAAGAGATTGCCGTAGGGCAGACCGGCCCTGCTTGCGGTCATGCGCGCGGTGGAGGGAAGCAGCTGCATCAGCCCGATAGCGCCGGAGCCGGAGACAATATTGGGGTCGAAGCTGCTTTCCTGCCGCATAATACCGTCAGCCACGGCGGGGTCGAGCGTGGCCGATGGCGGGTTGTAAGGGGTGGGCCAGCCCAGATCTGGCATCATTTGCCCGGCAATACCGGCGGTGCGGGCTATCGATACCGCCGATTGCGGCAGGCCAAGGCCCAACGCCAGCTTGGCGTCCATGGTGCGGGTCTTGTCATCTATGGCTTCCTGCGCCGCGCGGTTGAGGAAGATGGCCGCATCATGCGGGTCGTTCATCTGCATCAGCAATACGGCGGCGTGGGGTAGTTCGGTCAGGCTGAAATAAGCGGCATCAGTGGCCGTGTAGCTCGGGGGATCCACATTATTGATACGCTCGGCCAGGGTGGCGGGCGATTCGCCCAGGGCGATGGAGGCGAGCTGGCCGTAATAAGTGGTGGGATAGGCGGCGGCACGCTCGTAATCGGCCGTGGCGGCGGCACCTGTTTCGGTGCGGGCCAGCCAATAATAGGCGCGGGCCTGAGTGATAACGGCGTTGGAGAGGCCGGACAGGTCGTGGAACCATTGGGCAGCCACGGCATTCTGGTGCAGGAAACGCAGGGCGATGAAGCCCGCCAGGAAGTCGCGGCTGAGTTCTTGCCCTATATCAGGCGTGCTGCCTTGTGCCGGGTCAACGGATGTAACGACGCTATAAGCGTCCTGCGGGTCGTTTTCGGCCAATAAAGCGCGGGCAAGCTCCTGCTGTGCCGGCCAGAAGAGAAGCTGCTGGTCCGGGGGGGCGGCGTTGAACTCCTCCTGGCCGTGATTTTGCCAGATGCCGGCGGCGGAGCTGTCCTGCCCCGCGGTGTGCAGGTCCGTCACCTCGGTAATAAAGGCGGGGATGGCGGATGGGGTGGGGTGCGAAGCCGAGCCATTGGCCTGGGCCAGGCGCAGGGCAAGCAGGTTTTGCTCTGGCCAGTCCGGGTTTTCCTGCATGAAGGCCTGAATTTCATCGGCCGAGCCGCCGCCAGCGGCAAGGCGGAAGAAGGTGACCAGCTTTTCCACCAGCGGGTCGCCAGTCTGCTCGGCCAGGTCCGTGGCGGCATCGAAATTGTTGTGATGCACATCCACCATGATTTGTGCTGGGGCAGGGGCCTGCTGGGCAGTGAGGGCGGGGAGCAGCAGAAGCGGAAGAGCGGCGCGGAGTCTCATGCCTGCGCTTTTAGCAGCGGTGCCGTGCAGGGCCAAACGAAGACCCGCCTTGCCTGTATGCGGCGCCCGGATTACGTGAGGGCCGACAGGAGATAGAACCAAAATGTTTCAGGGCTCGCTTACCGCGCTGATTACGCCGATGGATGAGGATGGCAATATAGATTTTGCCGCCTATAAGCGGTTGATCGAGTGGCAGATTGCCGAGGGGACCAATGGCATTGTGCCGGTGGGTACCACTGGCGAATCGCCGACCCTGACCCATGAAGAGCATAAAGCCGTGGTGGAGGCCGCGATTGAGGCGGCAAAGGGGCGCATACCGGTGATGGCCGGGGCAGGCTCCAATTCCACGGCCGAGGCGATTGAGCTGGCTGAGCACGCCCAGAAGGCCGGGGCCGACGCGGTGCTGGTGGTGACGCCCTATTACAATAAGCCAACCCAGGAAGGGCTGTACCGGCATTACAAGGCCATTGCCGATGCCGTGACGCTGCCGATTTTCATTTACAACATTCCTGGACGCTCGGTGATTGACATGAGCGTGGAGACGATGGCGCGTTTGGCCCAGTTGCCCAATATTGCCGGGGTGAAGGACGCCACGGCCAACCTCATCCGCCCGCTGCATACGCTGCGCGCCTGCGGGCCGGATTTCATCCAGCTTTCCGGTGAGGATCATACGGCGGTCTCTTATCTCGCCGCGGGCG
>JAKBCX010000220.1 GCA_021807465.1 Pseudomonadota bacterium
TTCCCGGAAGATCTGGCACTGGCGCGCAAAGCAGACCTGCAAGGCCTGGGCGGGTCGTCCGCCGCCTAACCAGTCGCGGCGTACCTCCCCCACGCCACCGCCAGCACGGCCAGAATAATCGTCTGGAACAAGGCATAGGCCAGCGCCGCCGTAACAGCCGCTGTTCCCGGAAAGCTGGACGTGGCAATAACAAGGCTTACCCCGGCATTACGCACCCCCGTCAGAAATGCGCTTGCGGTCCTAACACCCTTGCCGCCTCCGCCCGACAGCCACCCAAAGCCAACGCTCATCAAGGCCAGCGCCGCCATGCCAACAAACCCAATCGGCCGTATTTGCAACAATATAGGGTAATGAACACTCAGTATCAGCGCGAATAGCGCTAAATTCAGAACCACGCTCAACCGTTTTCCAGGCAGTGCGAGCTTTTCCGCCAGGGCAGGAAGAAAAGCCCGCACGCTCATGCCAATCGCCAATGGCAATAGCTGTGCCATTAACAATATGCTTACCATCCTTACCACGTTTATATCCAAATGCTGCTTGCCGGATGTAAGAGGCAAAAGAAGGCGCAGCACGAGCGGCGACAGAATTGCCGACGAGCCGGCCAGCACAACCATCAATCCAACGGCAACTGGAACCTGCCCTTTTGCCAAGCTCGTGAAAGGCGGCCCATAAGGCGCGCCAGGGCACGCCGCCGCAATAAGAAACCCCGCGGCAATAAGCGGCGGCGACTGATATAGCCGCAAAAGAATAAACGCACAGGCTGGCACAAAAATATAATTGGCTATGGCCGCGCGGCTAACTAACCGCCAATTACTGGCAACGGCCATTACCTGTTGCGCCCGCACCCCAAGGCCTGTCACCATCATCATCTCGAACAGGGTTACCAGCACAAGAAGATTGATGATTTTTTCAATCGGCATTATGGGGCCTCATTAAGGGCCTGCGTACAAATACCCAGGCCGCGCGGCTGGCTACCGCGCCCCGCCCGCCAAGGCGCGGATAATATCAGAGCGCGCCACAATACCCACCAGCTTGCCTTCGCGCAGCACGGGCACGCGCTTGATGCCGTGCTTGGCGAAAAGATCGACAATATCCTCCACCTGCGCCGTCTCGGTCACCGTCACCACATCACGCTTCATCAATTCCGCGGCGGAGCGGTTTTCTTCCTGCATGTATTCAAGAAAATCCGAGGCCAAAGCTTCACCCTCGGATAATTTCTCCAGCCACCAGGCGCGGCGCTTGGCGTGTTCGCCGCCCAGCTGGTGAATAAGGTCGCTTTCGCTTACCAACCCCAGCAAATTGCCGGCCGCATCCACCACCGGCACGGCGCTGATGCGGTTGTCTCTCAGTGTGGAGGCAATAACAGGCACGCGGTCATGCGGATGCACAACAACAAGCGGGGCGGGAGTCATGATTTCTGCGGCTGTACGATTCATCGGCGCCTCACAATTCTACTGTAACCCAGCTCTAGCCGGGCCATAAACACAATGATCCTAATCAATTCGCCCGCCGCGCTCCACCAAGCCTCATGCACGGCTTCAGTGCGCCCCAGTCATGCCCGGTTTTTGTGAATATAATATGCGGGTTACTTCACCTGCGATGCCAAAGACTGGGTGGAACCAAGGCTGCCATTGTACGCCAAAGGCGCCGCGCCAGCGGGGTAGCCATTGCTCTTCAGTATATATGCCATCACATCATCATCCTGCGCCTGGGTAAGGCTGCCCGGCGCCGTGGCGGGCATTTGCTGGGCGACAATGGTGAACACGCCGCCCAGCGTGGTGCTGCCGCCCGTAGGCGCAAAGCTTTCGCCAATAAGGGCCGGGCCGGCGCCCCCCTTCAAATCGGCGCCATGGCACATCGCGCAATCCTGGGCGTAAATGCCGGCACCCGCGCTTGCCTGCTGCGCGGCATATAATGCCGGCAGCGCCCCGGCCTGGGCCGCACCCGCCACAAGCACCATTCCCGCAAACATCACCGCGCCAAATTTGAGCATGAACCACCCCCCATTATCGCGCGCCATTGTGCCGCGCCCGGCAAAATAAAGCAATGTTTTGCGGGGCTTGCTGGCAAGCTGTAACAGTCAGACAGGTGAAACAATCTTTACGCTGTCACGCAATCTCGCACTGTGCCAAAATGTTACAGAAATCGCCCCTTGCTTGCGCCGTACATCCGCCACGCTTACGAATATATTACAGATTCAAGCCAAAACCAGCCGGATACAGGGACCGGCCAAGGGGGGCGCCAAGGCATGAGCTCGTACCGGTTTCCATCAAACGAAGAAGAGGCGTCTCTCATATTCAATGCCCAGCCGCCGGGTAACGACCCTGGGGGCATAAGCCGCTCTTGGCAGCGTTGCCGCATGGCCGGGCTGGCGCCGGAGCAGCACAGGCTGGACGCCCGCGCGCTAACGCCAACGGAGCGCCGCGCCGCCAGTGCCGCCAATGCCGCCTTCCTTGCCCAGGCACGGCCGGTCATGGAGTATGTTTACAGCCAAATCCGCAATTCGAGCAGCATGGTGTTGCTCGCCAATACCCAGGGCTATTTGCTGGAAGCTGCGGGCGACACCGATTTTTGCGGCCGCGCCGCCAAGGTCTCGCTCACGCCCGGCGCCTGCTGGGCAGAGTTACAGCGCGGCACCAATGCCATCGGCACAGCCCTGGCCGAGGGCAAGGCCGTGGTCGTTAGGGGCGCGGAGCATTATTTGCGCGTCAACAGCTTCCTCGCCTGCACCGCCGCGCCCATTATCGCCCCTACCGGCAAAATGCTCGGCGTGCTCGACATTTCCTGCGAATCCCGCCATTACCACCCCCACACATTCGGGCTGGCCCGCATGGCGGGCGAGATCATAGAGTCACGCATCTTCGAGGCTGCTCACGCGCAGCATAGCATACTCCGCTTCCATACCGCCCGCGAATATCTGGGCACGATAACCGAAGGCGCGCTAGCGTTCGATGCGCAGGGGCGGATTACCGGCGCCAACCGCGCCGCCTTCACCATGCTGGGACTGACGCAAAACGATATCGGCCAGCGCGACGCCGCCTCGTGCTTCGGCCTCAGCTTCGCCGGGCTTTTGGCCCTTAGCCGCGGCGCGCAGGGGCGCGCCGTGCCGGTGCAACCCGGCAGGGGCACGGTTATCCATATGCTCATCGAGGATAACAACCTGCCGCAGCCGCGCCGCGCCGCGCCCGCCACATTGCCGCCCCCCGCCGCCACGCCGTTCAACGTGTTCGACACAAGCGATACAGCACTGGCCAAATCCCTCGGCCAGCTCCGGCGCGCGCTGGCGCATGGCGCACCAATTCTGCTGCAAGGGGAGAGTGGCACGGGTAAAACCCTGTTCGCCCGCGCCATTCACGCCGCCGGGCCTCGCGCCGCCACGGCGTTCATCGCGGTAAATTGCACCCTGCCCGAAGCCAAGCTCGAAGTCGAGCTATTCGGCCCCAGCGCAACGGCGGCAAACTCACCGCAAGCCGCGCGCGGCGCCCTGGCCGATGCTGGCGGCGGCACGCTGTTCCTCGACCAAATAGACGCCCTGCCGCCCGCTCTACAGGCAAGGCTGCTGCGCGGGCTGGAGGAAACAGCGCAACCCGTCCCGCTGGACATCACGCTCATCTGCGCCACAAGGGACGATCTGGCCGCAAGCTGCGCAGCCGGAACATTCCTGAACAGCCTGTATTACCGGCTCAACGGTCTCACCCTCACGCTACCGCCTTTGCGCGAGCGTAGCGATATGACCGCAATCGCGGAACGTATCATCGTGCAGGAATGCCAGGGCCGCGCCACCATGCCCCGGCTCTCGCCAGAGCTTGCCGCCGCCTTCGCGCAATTCGGCTGGCCCGGCAATCTGCGCCAGCTCGCCGGCTGGCTGCGCACCGCCTGCCTCATGCTCGATGACGAGGAAGAACAGATCATGCTCTCCCATCTCAGCCCCGAGGCGCAGCGCAGCCTTACCGCCCAGCCCGCCACACAGCCAGCCGCCATTACCGCCAGCCTGCGCTCGCAATCCGATGCCGCGATTGCCAGCGCCATAACCCAGGCC
>JAKBCX010000221.1 GCA_021807465.1 Pseudomonadota bacterium
GTCGCGCGTCTGCGCCACGGCGGCGTTCAGGTCGAAATCCATTTGCGCGTCTGATTTACGCATGAGGATGAGGAAGCGCACCGCATCCGCGCCGATTTCGTCGATCAGGTCACGCAGCTCCACGAAGGTGCCGGCGCGCTTGCTCATGCGGAAAGGCTGGCCGTCCTTCATCACACGCACAATCTGGCACAACAATATATCCAGCCGGGCGCCTGAAAGCGCCTTCACCGCCGCCTGCATGCGCTTGACATACCCGCCATGATCGGCGCCCCACACGTCGATCATGGCGTTATAGCCGCGCGCCACCTTGTCGGCATGATAGGCGATGTCGTTGGCGAAATAGGTGTAAGAGCCGTCCGATTTGGCGATGGGGCGGTCCACATCGTCGCCAAATTCGGTGGCCTTGAACAATTCCTGCTCGCGCGGCTCCCAATCATCCGGCGTTTTGCCCTTGGGCGGCTCCAGAATACCGCGATAGATCAGCCCCTTATCGCGCAGACCTTGCAGCCCCCGCGCCACGCCGCCGCCTTCCACCAAGGCGCGCTCCGAGGAAAACACATCATGCACCACGCCCAAAGCGGCGAGGTCTTCCTTGATGAGATCCAGCATCCTGGCCACGGCGAAATCGCGCACTGTGGGCAGCCAGTTTTCTTCCGGCGTCTCGGCAAACTGGTCGCCATATTGCTTGGCCAGCGCCTCCCCCACGGGGATGAGATAGGCGCCGCCATATTGCAGCCCGCCCGGCACGGTCTCGATATAGGCCTCCGGCGAGAGCTTCAGCGCCTCCAAATAGCGCACATAGGCGGAGCGGGCGAGCGCGATGACCTGGGCGCCCGCATCGTTGATGTAGAATTCCTTGCAAACCTCGTAGCCCGCTTTTTTCAGCAAATTGGCCAGCGAATCGCCCACCACCGCGCCACGGCAATGGCCGACATGCAGCGGCCCGGTGGGGTTGGCGGACACATATTCCACATTCACCTTGCCGCGCCCTGCCCTGCCCTGGCCGTAAGCCTCGCCAACCTTCAGGATGACGGGGATTTGCGCCAACAGCAGCGCGGGCGCCAGGGTAAGGTTGACGAAACCCGGCCCAGCGGCCTCGGCACGGGCGATTTCGGGCCGGGCGGAAAGCCGCTCCACCAGCGCCGACGCCAGTTCGCGCGGGTTTTTGCCCGCGGGCTTGGCCGCGATCATGGCGGCGTTGCAGGCCATGTCACCATGCGCTGTGTCCTTGGTCGGCGTTACCTCGATGCGCGCCAGCACCTCTGGCGCCAAACCAGGCACAAGGGCGGCAAACTCGTCCAGCACGATGCCGCGCAAGGCGGCAAACAGATTTTCTTCCAACATGGTGCGCTTTCAGGCAGGGACGGCGGGGTCCGTCAACCGGGAAAATTCGTCCAGGGCGTAGCGGTCGGTCATGCCGGCCACATAATCGCGCACCACCTCCGCCGCTTGCAGCGTATTGCCCTGCTTTCCGGCGTGTTCACGCCAGTCGCCGGGCAGCAGCTCCGGGTGGGCCAGCAGCAGGCTGGCCAGTGTGCGGGTAACATGCTTGGCCTTATGCGTCTGCCGGTTGACGCGCCAATGACGGTACATGCGGGTAAACAGGAATTGCTTGAGCCGGATATTGGCTTGGCGCATCTCCTCGGAAAACCCGATGACCGGGCGGGCGGCGGCGCGGATATCCTCCACGGATTGCGGGGCCAAGGCTTTGAGGCGGGCGCGGCTCTCGGCCAGGGCATCGTGCACCAGCGTGTTGATGACGGCGCGGCTCAGTTCGTGCCGGATACGGTTTTCTTCGTTCGTCAGCGCCTGGGCGGCGCAGACCAGATCGCCAATCACCGGCAGGGTCAGCAGATCATCGAAGGTGAACAGCCCAGCGCGCAGCCCGTCATCCAGATCATGCGTGTTATAGGCAATGTCGTCGGCAAAGGCGGCTACCTGCGCTTCGGCCGAGGTTTGGCGGCCAAGGTCCAGCGAAATTCGCGCATTATAGGCGGCGATGCTGGGGGGCGGGTTGCGCAGCGGGCCGTTATGCTTGGCCAGCCCTTCCAGCGTCTCCCATGAGAGGTTCAGCCCGTCGAAAGCCGCGTAGCGCCGCTCGATTTGCGTGACCACACGGAAGGATTGGTCATTATGGTCGAACCCGCCAAAATCCTTCAGCGCCTCGTCTATGCCTGTTTCTCCGGCATGGCCGAAGGGCGGGTGGCCAAGGTCATGGGCCAGGGCCAGGCACTCGGTCAGGTCTTCATCCAGCCCCAAGGCACGGGCAATGGAGCGGGCCACCTGCGCCACTTCCAGGCTATGCGTTAAGCGCGTGCGGTAAAAATCGCCCTCGCGCGTGACGAAAACCTGGGTTTTGTATTGCAGTTTGCGAAAGGCCGAGCAGTGCACCACGCGGTCGCGGTCGCGCTGCCAGGGGGAGCGGTCATCGGAATCCGGCTGGGTATGACCGCGGCCGCGCGACTCCCGCACCGCGTAAGGGGCTTTTTCCATGGCGCCCGTCTAGCCCATGCGGCCCTTACCTCCAAGCGTATGGCACGCTATATAAGGGGCATGAGTTTTTCAGTTTCTTCCACGGCCGCCCAGCGCGTGGCCGAAATTCTGGCCGCCGAGCCTAGCGCCAAGGCGCTGCGGGTAGAGGTGCTGGCCGGCGGCTGCTCAGGGCTGCAATATAAATTCGACCTGACCAGCGAGCAGGCCGATGACGATGTGGTGGTGACGCGCGACGGGGCCACTGTGCTGGTGGACCCGGTGAGCCTGGATTTCCTCGCAGGCGCGGAGCTGGATTTTATCGATAATCTGATGGGCGCGCATTTTGCCGTGAAAAACCCCAATGCCACCTCCGCCTGCGGGTGCGGGACGTCGTTCTCCGTTGATTAAAATAACGACCTGGAACATCAACTCGGTGCGCGTGCGCGAGGCGCATGTAAGTGCGTTTCTGGAACGCGAGGCGCCGGATTTCCTGCTGCTGCAAGAAATTAAGTGCGAGGCGCACCAATTCCCTGGCATGGATTTTAAGACGCTGGGGTATGACGCCGTGGTGGTGGGACAGAAAAGCTATAATGGCGTGGCCCTGCTGCATAAGGCGCCGGTGGAATTGGTGCATAAGCGCCTACCCGGCATGACCGAGGAAGACGCCCAGGCGCGCTATGTGGAGGTGCGCGCGGCGGGGATGAATATTGGCGGGCTGTACCTGCCCAACGGTAATTCCGGCGGCGAGGCCGGGTATGAATACAAGCTGCACTGGATGCGTGCCCTGCGCGACCGCGCTTTGGCACTGTTTGAAGACGATGCCGATTTCATTCTGGCGGGCGATTATAATGTGTGCCCCACCGATGCCGATTTCGCCCCGCGCGCTTTGCCCGCCAATGATGCGCTGATCCGCCCGGAAACCCGCGCGGCTTTTCATGCGCTGGTGCATACCGGGCTGACCGATGCGCTGCGCGCCTTACACCCGCGCGAGACGCTTTATACGTTCTGGGACTACCAGGCCGGGGCGTGGGACAGAAATTCCGGCCTGCGGATTGACCACGCGCTGCTCAGCCCGCGTTTGGCGGAAAGGCTGGTTTCGGTAACCGTACACCGGGACGAGCGGGCGAAGACCCAGCCTTCGGACCATGTGCCGGTAAGCGTGGTGCTTACCGCGTAAGGCCTGGCTTAAACGTGAAAGCTCTCACCGCAACCGCAGCGGCCTTTTTCGTTTGGGTTTTCAAACGTAAACCCGCGTGTCAGTTTGTCTTGCTTATAGTCCATCACGGAACCAATTAAAAACAGCGTCGCCTTGCGGTCCACCAGAAGCGTAAGTCCCTGGCTAGAGACTTTCTCATCGGTAGGCCCGGCTTCATCCACCCAGTCCATCTGATACGACATGCCGGAGCAGCCGCGCGTATTCACCGAGATGCGCAGCAGCTTGCCCTGCTGCCCGCCCTCGTACAGGTTACGCAGGCGGGTGGCAGCGGCCTCGGACAGCGTCATCAGCTGCGGCAATTCGCGGCGCGGTTTGGCTTGGGTTTGGGTAACTTCCATGGCTCACCTCAAA
>JAKBCX010000222.1 GCA_021807465.1 Pseudomonadota bacterium
GGTGGCCGAAGCCGATGATGACTTCCTTGGCTTCCATGCGGCGCTTGATGTCGGCTTCCGCCTCATCGGGGTTGGCGTAGCGCTTCTGGATTTCGAACGCCACCTCGTTGGCGCCGCCATGCTTCGGCCCGCGCAGCGCGCCAATGCCGCCCGCGATGGCAGAGTAGATGTCCGACCCCGTGCCCGCGATGACGCGGCAGGTGAAGGTGGAGGCGTTGAACTCATGTTCGGCATACAAAATCAGCGAGGTGTGCATCGCGCGCACCCACGAAGCGGGTGGCACCTTGCCGTGCAGCAAATGCAGGAAGTGCCCGCCCACGGTCTCGTCATCCGTCTCCACGTCTATACGCTTGCCGTTGGTGGCGTAATGGTACCAGTACAGCAGGGCAGAGCCGACCGAGGCGATGAGCTTGTCGGCAATGTCGCGCGCGCCGGGGTGGTTATGGTCATGCGCTTCCGGCAGAATGGTGCCCAGCGCGGACACGTAAGTGCGCTGCACGTCCATCGGGTGGGCCGAGGCGGGGAGTTGCTCCAGCACCGCCTTGGCGGCGGCGGGCAGGCCGCGCAGAGATTTCAGCTTGGCCTTATAGGCCGCCAGCTCCGCCGTGTTGGGCAGCGTGCCATGCACCAGCAGATGCGCGATTTCCTCGAACTCCGAGCTGTCCGCGAAATCGAGAATGTCGTAGCCGCGGTAATGCAGGTCGTTGCCAGTGCGGCCCACCGTGCATAGCGCGGTATTGCCGGCGGCAATGCCAGACAGCGCGACAGATTTCTTCGGCTTGGGCAGGGTAGAGGCTTCGGTCATGGACTCACCTTCGTGCAAGAGTGGCGGACAAGTTCTGAACAGGGCAGGCGGCAAACCGGACCTCGCGCGGCATCACGGCGTTGCTTGCTCCTGTGTATTTGCGCCGCTCTATTTGCCGTAAAGCCAGCCGCCGTCCAGTAGAGTCGTTGCGGATAAGAGCAAATGCCTTGCGAGTTTTTGCTAATTTTGTAAAAATACCGCCATGGCTGACAGAAAAATTTTTGCAGGAGAGCGGCTGCGCCGCGCCCGCGCCCAGGCCGGGCTGAAGCAATCCGCCCTGGCGGCGCGTTTGGGCATTTCTCCCAGCTATCTCAACCAGATAGAGGCGGACCAGCGCCCGCTTACCCAGGCCCTGCTGGCGCGCCTTACCGCTGCCCTTAACCTGCCCGCCAGCCATTTTGCCGATAGCGAGGATGCCCGCCGCGAGACCCAGCTGCGCGAGGATCTGGCCGATCCGCTCTTCCGCCCCTTTCCCAACGCGCAAGGCGAGCTGCGCGCTTTGGTGCGGGCCGCCCCTGCTTTTGCGGATGCCTTCATGGCCCTGTACCGCGCCTACACCGCCCAGGCCGAGCAGCTTGCCGCGCCCGATGCCCGCCTGCCGCGCTTTCCGTATGACGAAGTGCGGGACTGGGTGCAGTCCCGCCAAAACCATTTCGCCCTGCTGGACCGCGCCGCCGAGCAGTTTTTCGAGGATGCGCGGTTTTCATCCGCCAATCTGCGCGAGGATTTGCGCCGCTATTTGCGCGACACGCACGGGCTGGTTACAGCCAGCGCGCCGGGCTTGCTCGGCACCGGGCTGTTCTGGCGCCTCAACCGCCAAGCCAAGCGCTTATACCTGGCCGAGGATGTGGCGCCCGAGAGCGAGACCTTCTGGCTCGCCCATGTTATCGGCCAGTTGGAGCAGAAGGCGCTGATCGAGAAGGAGCTGCGCCGCACCATCTTCACCTCGCCCGAGGCGCTGCGCCTGGCGCGCATCGCCCTGGCCAATTATTTCGCCGGCGCGCTCATGCTGCCCTATACGCGCTTCCACGAAGCCGCCCGCGCCGTGCGGCACGACATACAGCGCCTGCAGCACCAGTTTGGCGCCAGTTTCGAGCAGATCGCGCACCGGCTCTCCACCATGCAGCGGCCAGATTTACCGGGTATCCCGTTCTATTTCGCCAAGACGGACATTGCCGGGAATATCCTCAAGCGCTCCAGCGCCACGCGCTTCCAGTTCGCCCAGTTTGGCGGCCCGTGCCCGTTATGGAACGTCTACCGCGCCTTCGCCCATCCGGGGGAAATCCTGGTCCAGCTCGCCCGCACGCCGGATGACGTGATGTACCTCAACATCGCCCGCACCGTGGGGCGCGGCGCTGGCTCCTACCTCGCCCGCCCGCGCGCCGTGGCGGTGGTGCTGGGCTGCGAGACACGTTACGCCGCGCAAACCGTGTACGGCGCCGGGCTGAATTTGGAACCGGAGGCCGCCGACCTTATCGGCCCCGGCTGCCGCGCCTGCGAACGCACGAATTGCCGCCATCGCTCGGTGCCCCCCATGGGCCGCGCGCTGGATATGGGCACGGCTGAGCGTGGCGTGGTGCCATACCGGTTGAAGGGGGGAAGTTGATTCGGGCCGTGCCAAAGGCAAAGAATACATAATTACTGTAATTATGTATTCTTAACGCCGCTTTGGCGGCACGGCGTAATATGTGCCTGAGGAGACAAGAATGCCCGATCTGCACGTCAAACGCATCTACGCCCCGCCGGAAGCAGCCGACGGCGCGCGCATATTGGTGGACCGCCTATGGCCGCGCGGCATACGCAAGGAAGAGGCGGCCCTGACCCTGTGGCTGAAGGACGCCGCCCCCAGCACCGCGCTGCGGCAATGGTTCGGCCACGACCCAGCGCGGTGGGAGGTGTTCCAGCAGCGTTACCGCGCGGAACTTGCCGAACGCCAGGACGTGCTGCCCGCGCTGGCCGAGTTGCTGCGGCAGGGGCCGGTAACCTTGCTGTATGCCGCGCATGACCCGGAACATAACCACGCGCTGGTGCTGGCGGCCTGGCTGCGGGAGCATTTGCGCGGGCATAAGCACCAAGCCTAGCGGATTATCGCGTCCTAATCGCGCAGCCGGTCCCGGTCTGGGTTATGAAAGGCCAGTACCAGCACAACGGAGGATGCGGCCAGCACCGCCATGAGGAGGAAAGCATCGGTGAAGCTCCCGCGCAGGTTAAGCACCCAGCCCGTGAGCACCGGGGCGAAGAACCCTGACAAGGCGAAGGTGAAATCGGTAATCCCCGCCCCGGTTGCCGCGCGCTTGGGCATGACATCGGCATTCACCGCGAAATAGGCCGCGTTCGCGCCCATCGAGGCAGCAACCGCCACGGTGATGCAGATAACCGCCACATTCAGGCTGATGCCGAATGCCACCGGAATAACGGCCAGCGCCGCCACGAGTTGCGTTCCGGCGATGAGATAGGAGCGCGCATAGCGCAACCGCCCGGTTTTGCGCAGCAGATGGTCGGACCAATGGCTGATGGCCCACAGCGCCACCGCCGCCGCAAGCCAGGGCAGCACGGTAAACGCCCCAACAGCGTGCAGGTTCAGGTGGTAAACCTCGTAAAGATAGGTTGGCAGCCAGCCCATGAAAAAGAAGAGGTAATAGCCGAATACGAAAAACGCCCAGTAATTCACAACCAGGGTTCTGTTTGTCAGCAGCGCGCGGGCATCGCCCCAGCTCAGGCGGCCATGGGCCGGGGGCGGCCCGCTCCGCCCGTCCTGTATCAGCGCGCGCTCGGCGGCATTTACATGGCGTGACTGCGAGGGGTCGTTGCGGAAAAAAATCAGCCATACAGGCAGCCAGACCAGCGAGGCGATGAACAGCACACCGAAAGCCCAGCGCCACCCGAAGAGTGCTAGGAGCTGGGTAACGACCGGCCCGCCAATGGCCAGCGCCAGCGGTACGGAAATTAAGGCGTACCCCATGGCCGTGGCGTGGCGCGCCGGGGGCAGCCAGCGCGTTACCGCCCCTATCATTACCGGAAAGCCCGGCCCTTCGGCCACGCCCAGCAGCACCCGCGCGGCATAAAGTGCGGCAAACCCTGTTGCCACCCCCGTAAGACCGATGGCGCAGCTCCAAAGCAGCGCCGCCACGCCCAGCACGCCGCGCGCGCCCCAGCGGTCCACGGCCGCGCCGCCAAGCAAGGTGGTGAATGCATA
>JAKBCX010000223.1 GCA_021807465.1 Pseudomonadota bacterium
GCGAGCATGGGCGCGCGCAGGCGTACACCGGCCAGCTCGGTTTCCAGCGTGCGTTGGAAGGCGCCGTCATACAACGCCACATCGGTGCTGGTGCCGCCCATGTCGAAGCCGATGATTTTATCGAAACCCGCCCCGGCGGCGGTGCGCACGGCGCCCACAATGCCGCCCGCCGGGCCGGAGAGTATGGCGTCTTTGCCGGTGAAGGCAGTGGCGCGGGCCAGGCCGCCATGGGATTGCATGAAGTAGAGCGCCGGGGCCTGCCCGCCGCTGCTTAATCCGCTGGAAAATTGGCGGATGTACCGTCCTAGTACGGGCGAGAGATAGGCATCGGCCACGGTGGTATCTGCCCGGGGCACAAGGCGCAGCAGAGGGCTGGCGATATGCGAGAGAGAGATTTGGCCAAACCCAGCTTGGGCCGCGAGGCGGCCGAGGCGTTCCTCCAAAGCTGGGTATTTCCAGGCATGAATCAGGGCGATGGCCACGGCCTCAAATCCCTGCTGGCGCGCTTCCATCAGCAGCGCCAGAGCCGTAGCGTCGTCCGGCTGCTCGATCACTTCGCCGTTTACGGAGACGCGGCCGGGGAGTTCCGCGACGCGGGCATAGAGCATTGAGGGCAGGCGGATATCGAGGTCGAACAGGCGAGGGCGGGCCTGGGTGCCGATGCGCAGCAAATCCGCGAACCCCTTGTTGACGATGAGCAGTGTCCGCGCGCCTTTGCGTTCCAGCAGTGCATTGGTGGCCACGGTGGTGCCCATTTTCACGCTGGCGATGGCGCCGGGAGGGATGGGGGCGCTGGCGTCCAGGCCCAGAAATTCGCGTATGCCGGCGATGGCGGCATCCTGATAGCGCTCGGGATTTTCCGAGAGGAGTTTTTTTGTGGAAAGCCCTCCTTGCGGGTCGCGCGCGACGATGTCGGTAAACGTGCCGCCGCGGTCGATCCAGAATTGCCAGGCCATCTTCAAACCCATGATTTTCGCTATGTGTGATGTCCGATGTTTGGCTTACGTTCAAGGGCAGGCCCATGGTAGGAAAGTTGCATGAGTTACTGGGGTAAAGTCTTGGGCGGCATGGCGGGTTTTGCCATGGGGGGGCCGGTTGGCGCGCTGTTTGGCATGGCCATGGGGCATGCGGCAGACCAGGGCAAGCTGAATTTCTTCTCCGGCTTTTCGAATTTCGCCGGACGCGCGCTGCCGTTCGATGCCGCGCATATTGCCGCGATGATGGGCCGGCGCGAGCAGCTTTTTGCCGTCAGCGTGACAGTGCTTGCCGCCAAATTGGCTAAATGCGACGGGCCGGTGAGCAAGATCGAGATCCAGGCGTTCCGCTCCAGCTTCTCGATTCCGCCGCAAAGCGTGGCCGAGGTGGGGCGGCTGTTCGACAGCGCGCGGGAGACGCCGGACGGGTTTGAGAGCTACGCCACCCAGCTTGGCCAGGCATTTTCTGACGAACGCGGGATATTGGAGCAGGTGCTGGGCGGGTTGTACCAGGTGGCACGGGCAGATGGACCGGTGAATACGGCCGAGGCGGCGTTTTTACGCCGCGTGGCGCAGGGGTTTGGGCTGGACGAGGCCGCGGTGCGCCGGGCCTCGGGCGGCTCTGTGGCGCAGGCTTCTACCGAGGATGCGTATGCGGTGCTGGGGCTGAAGCGCGGGGCCTCGGTGGAAGAGATACGGGTGCGCTGGAAGATGCTGGTGAGGGAGCATCACCCGGATGTTCTGGCCTCGCAGGGGGCGCCGCCCGCGAAGGTGAAGATGGCGTCGGAGAAAGTGGCGAAAATTAATGCTGCATATGACGTAATTAAGAGAGAAAGCAGATTATAAAGGTTTTTTTGGAGAGTATTCCCGTATGTTCCATCATTTTCCGCTTTTCCTCGCGGCGGCCACATTGCTGGCGCTGCTTCCCGGCCCCGGCGTGCTTTATGTTGCCACGCGCAGCATTGCGGCCGGGCGGGGTGAGGGTGTGGCGTCGTGCCTTGGCACGGCGTTGGGGTGTTCCATGCAGGTGGTGGCGGGGGCGCTGGGGCTTTCGGCCTTAGTGCTGGCTAGTGCCAAGCTGTTTACCCTCGTGAAGCTGGCGGGGGCGGTTTACCTCATCTGGATGGGGATTGGGATGATCCGTCATGCCGGGCGGGTGGAGCTGGTGGCCGCCGGGCGCACCGGTGTGAAGCGGGCTTTTACTGATGGGATTCTGGTGGAAGCGTTCAACCCCAAAACGGCAGCGTTTCTGCTGGCGATTTTGCCCCAATTCATCAACCCTGCCGGGCCGGTGGCGCTGCAATTCATCATCCTGGGGATGATTTCCGTGGCGCTGAACTCCTGTGCCGATTTGGTTGTGGCGCTGGCGGCGGGTACGGCAAAGAATTTGCTGGGGCGGGGGCGGCTGATGGCGCGGGTCCGCAGGGCTTCGGGGCTGATTATGGTGGGGCTTGGGGTAGAGATGCTGTTCACGCGGCGGAGCGCGCCGTGATCTCAGCGCCGTCGCCCAATTTCGATGAGAGGGATGGGCCGGTTGAGTTCCTGGTGCTGCATTATACCGGCATGCAGGATGCCGCTTCCGCCGTCGCGCTGTTGCGCTCGCCGGAGGCCAAGGTTTCATCGCATTACGTGGTGGATGAGGATGGCACGGTTTACCTGCTGGTACCGGAGGAAAAACGGGCGTGGCATGCCGGGATTTCCTACTGGCGCGGACGCAGGGCGCTGAATGGGGCTTCGATTGGCATAGAGATTGTGAACCCAGGCCATGAATGGGGCTACCGGCCTTTTCCGGCGGCGCAGATGGCGGCGGTGCGGGATTTATGCCTTGGTATTCTTGCCCGCCATCCGATCCACACGCGTAATGTGGTGGCCCATTCCGATATTGCTCCCAACCGCAAGCAGGACCCGGGCGAGCTGTTCGACTGGCCCGGGCTGGCGGCGGCGGGGATTGGGGTATGGACCGATGATTTTTGTGAATCCAGTGGCTTAAGGGATGATCTTGCGGCTATTGGTTATGATGTGACCCTGCCGCTGGGAGATGTGGTTCGTGCCTTCCAGCGGCATTTTCTGCCGCAAAATTTGAGCGGCGAGGCGGATGAACAGACGGCGCGGCGCGCGGCCGCGGTGCGGGTGCTGGTTGACCCGGGCTAGGCGTTAAGCGTAGGGAGCCTGCATCCAGACGGTTGGACGGCCGCTGGCGGCGAAAGCTGCTGGAGGAAAGTCCGGGCTCCACGGAAATGCGGTGCCGGCTAACGGCCGGCGGGGGCGACCCCAGGGAAAGTGCCACAGAAAGCAAACCGCCCAGGCTTGCCTGGGTAAGGGTGAAAGGGTGCGGTAAGAGCGCACCGCCTTTCTGGTAACAGAAAGGGCAGGGTAAACCCCACCGGGAGCAAGACCGAATAGGGGCGGCCGGCGCCGTGGGCAACCATGGGCGCAAAGCGATTTCCGGCTTGCCGCCCGGGTTGGTTGCTAGAGGCGGGTGGCAACATCCGTCCCAGATGAATGGCCGTCCAGCGCTAAAAGGCGCGGACAGAACCCGGCTTACAGACCGTCTGGATTACGGTTCCGGTGTTTTGAACAAACGTGGAACGTGCATGGCGAAACCGTAAGGATTCGCCAGGGAGATTCGCGCCGACTCGGGGTGGTTTCAGGGCGATTCTCTTTGACGCGGCGCGGTTGGGCGTGATAGGGGAAATAATCCCATGATTTCCCATAAAATGGGGAAGTTAACCAGGTAGAGGTACACGCAAACAATCCCGATGAAGCAGCTCTTTGGCACGCATGAGAACAGGCTAGACGCGAAGGGACGGGTTTCCGTTCCGGCGGCTTTCCGCAATGCGTGGAAGGATGTGCCGGATATGACGATTGTGCTGCGCCCCTCGCTGATTGCCGGCTGCGTGGAAGGCTGGCCGATGCCGAGCTATGCGAAATACGAGCAGGAGTTGGCCGCCATGGCCGAGACTGACCCGGAACGGCAGGGCTGGGCGACCAAGATCTATTC
>JAKBCX010000224.1:0-2415 GCA_021807465.1 Pseudomonadota bacterium
CGCCGTCCGGGCCTTCGCTATTTGGCGATGAGCCTGAGACTGCAGCGCCCAAGGCCGCCGCCTACCGCGTGCTGGCGCGTAAATACCGGCCCACCACGTTTAAGGATCTTATCGGCCAGGACGCCCTAGTGCGCACGCTGCGCAACGCCTTCGCCATGAACCGCATCGCCCATGCCTTCATGCTCACCGGCGTGCGCGGCGTGGGCAAAACCACCACCGCGCGTATTCTGGCCCGTGCGCTAAACTGCACCGGGCCGGACGGCAATGGCGGCCCCACGCCCGACCCGTGCGGCGTGTGCGAGAACTGCATCGCCATTCTGGCTGACCGCCACCCGGATGTGGTGGAGATGGACGCGGCCTCGAATACCGGCGTGGACGATGTGCGCGAGATTATCGAGGCAACGCGCTTCCGCCCGTTAAGCGCGCGGACCAAGATATTCATCATCGACGAAGTGCACATGCTCTCCAAGGCGGCGTTCAACGCGCTGCTTAAAACGCTGGAGGAGCCGCCGCCGCATATTAAATTCGTGCTGGCCACGACCGAAATCCGCAAAGTGCCCATCACCGTGCTCTCCCGCTGCCAGCGTTTCGACCTGCGGCGCGTGGCGGTGGAGGTGCTGATGGCGCATTTCTCGCGCATCGCCGAGGTGGAGGGTGTGAAGATTTCCGCCGAGGCGCTGAGCCATATTGCCCGCGCGGCGGATGGCTCGGTGCGCGATGGGCTTTCGCTGCTCGACCAGGCGATTGCGCGTGGCTCGGAGGATGGCACGGAAATTTCCGCCGCGATGGTGGCGGACATGCTGGGGCTGGCGGATCGCGGCTTTGTGTTCGAGGTGATGGAAGCCTTGGTGGCGGGCGATGCGGCCAAGGCGCTTGCTCTGGCTGACGACGCGTATGAGCGCGGGGCCGATCCCGGCGTGCTGCTCTCCGATCTGCTCGGGCTTTCGCATTTGCTCATGCGCATCAAAACCGTGCCGTCTTTGGCGGCTGGTGGCGCGTTGCCGGAGCTGGAGCGCACGCGCGGCGTGGCGATGGCGCAGATGCTCTCCGTGCCCTTTCTGGCGCGGCTATGGCAGGCATTGCTGAAAGGGTTGCAGGAGGTAGAGGCGGCGCCGGATAAGCGTGCCGGAGCCGAGATGATCTTGATTCGCCTGTGCCACATGGCCGATATGCCGCCGCCGGGCGAGCTGGTGAAGAAGTTGACGGAAAACCCGGTCGGCTCGATTGGTGGCGCGCCTGCGCTCGGCCCTGGCGGCGGTGGCGCGCGCGCGGTGGCGGGTGGCGGTGTGGTGCTGCAGGAGGCGCCGCGCGCGCTTACCTTCCGCGACGTGGTGGGGCTGGCGGCGCAGAAGCGCGATGTGATGCTATATGCGCATTTGCGGCAATCGGCGCATCTGGTGCGCTTTGCCCCGCCGGTGATTGAATTGCGCATGGAGCCAACCGCGCCGCGCGATACGGTGCAGAAGCTGGCCGCGCTGCTGGAAGAGGAAACCGGCAGGCGCTGGACGATTGCCCTCAGCCATTTGCCGGGCGAGCCAACGATAGACGAGGCCGAAGGTGTGGCCACGGCCAAGGCCAAGGATGCGGCGCTGGCGCATCCGCTGGTGCAGGCCATTATGGAACATTTCCCTGGTGCGCGGGTGGAGACTAAAGCCCCCGCCGATGAGGAGCCGGAAATTCCGGCGGATTGGGCCGCCCTGGTGCCGCCCGATGAGCTTTATGAAGGAGACGAGTGATGAAGAACCTGGCCGGCATGATGAAGCAGGCGCAGCAGATGCAGCAGAAAATGGCCGAGATGCAGGCCCGGCTGGAAGCCGCCGAGATTGACGGCGTGGCCGGTGCCGGGCTGGTGCGCGTAACGCTGACAGGCAAGGGTGTGCTGAAGGGCATAAAGATCGACCCCAAGTTGCTCGACCCTAGCGAGGCGGAAATGCTGGAAGATCTGGTGGTGGCGGCGCATGCCGATGCCAAGGGCAAGCTGGATGCGAGGATGGAAGAAGAAACCCGCAACGCCATGGGGGGCATTAGCCTGCCGCTGGGTATGAAGCTGCCATTCTGAATGGGCGGTCCTGAGGTCGAAAATCTTATCGGCTTGTTCGCGCGCCTGCCGGGTTTAGGCCCGCGCAGCGCGCGGCGCATTGTGTTGAAGCTGCTGCGCGAGAAGGAGGCGCGGCTTGTGCCGCTGGCCGAGGCGCTGCGCGTGGCGGCGGCCAAGGTGCAAACCTGCCCCGTCTGCGGCAATCTCGACTCCACCGGCCCCTGCGCCATTTGCACCAGCCCGGCGCGGGAGCGGCGCATTTGCGTGGTGGAGAGCGTGGCGGATTTATGGGCGCTGGAACGCGCGCATATTTACCGCGGCGTGTACCATGTGCTGGGCGGCACGCTCTCGGCTTTGGCCGGGCGCGGGCCGGAGGA
>JAKBCX010000224.1:2515-3946 GCA_021807465.1 Pseudomonadota bacterium
CTCACGGCTTATGCGTCGGCCGGTGTGCATCGCTGCGTAACCGGCGCGCTGGATATGGCCGGGCTGGGCAGCAAGGCGCTGCGCCGCATTCCGGTGGACGCGAATTTCCAGATGGACATCGCCGCGCTGCGTGAGGCTATCGCGGCGGACAAGGCGGCGGGCTGCACGCCGTTCCTCATTGTTGGCACTGCGGGCACGGTGGATGTGGGCGCGTTCGATGATTTGAACACGCTGGCGGAGATCGCGGCGGCGGAAAATGCCTGGTTCCATGTGGATGGCGCGTTTGGCGCCCTGGCCGCGCTCTCACCCACGCTGAAGCCCGCCACGGCGGGAATCGAGCGCGCGGATTCCGTGGCATTCGATTTCCATAAATGGGCGCAGGTAACTTACGATGCCGGCTGCGTGCTGGTGCGCGACCCGGCCATGCAGCTTGCCACCTTCGCCCAGGCCACCAGCTACCTTGCCGCTGCTCCGCGCGGGCTTGCGGGCGGTGCGCCCTGGCCGTGCGATCTGGGGCCTGACCTTTCACGCGGCTTCCGCGCGCTGAAAGTGTGGATGACGCTTTCAGCCTATGGCAGCGCGGCGCTGGGCGGCATTGTGGACGATACTTGCGCGCTGGCGCAGAGGCTCGCGGCGCAGATTGAGGCCAGCCCCAAGCTGGAATTGCTGGCGCCGGTGAAGCTGAACATCGTGTGCTTCGGTGTGGCTGGTTTTACCGATATGCAAACGGCGGATCTGGTGGCCGATTTGCAGGAGGAAGGCCTGTTCGCGCCCTCCACCACCATCATCAATGGGCGGCTTGCCATCCGCGCCGCCTTAGTCAACCATCGCACCTTGCCGGAGGATATAGACGCGCTGGTGACGGAGATTTTGCGCCGGGCTTAATGCCAATGGCCGTCATCGCCGTGCCATCCGCCGCCCCAGCCCCACCAGCCGCCAACCACCACGGAGGGCTGCACCACCACGGGCGCGGCATAATAGCCTGGGTAACTATAAGTGTAGCCGCTGGGGTAATAGACGCAGCCAGAAAGTGCTGCTGCCGTGAGCGCCAATGCCACGGCCGCGCCTATTCTGCGGCTTGGTTTTGTTGTCATGCTCATGGGGTTAACCTTTCGCATTTTTTCTCATGCGCAGATTTATATAGGCGCTCATGGCCCGATTGCGGCATTTGGCCGGCGCAAATGTGATGGATTGCAACAGCCGCGCGCCGCGTTAATCTCCTGCCCATGCAGCAAGATGCCGCGCATATTGCCAAGGCCGACCCTGTGCTGGGCGCCTTTATTGCCCGCCATGGGCCGCTTAAACGCGCCAAGCCGGAATTTACCGAGCCATACCACGCCCTGCTCTCGGCCGTGGCGCATCAGCAGCTTCATGCCCGTGCGGCGCTGGCCATTTTCGGCCGGTTGAAAACAGCCTGCGGCGAGGCTGTGC
>JAKBCX010000225.1 GCA_021807465.1 Pseudomonadota bacterium
GCCAGCGCATGTCCGGGTGCTCATCCGCGTGCCGGCGCTGAAATTCCAGCACGCTGCCGTTGATGAGAGACTCGCGCGTGATCTTCATGGCACCGGCGCGTCTCCTTCTTCGGGCGACATGTCAGATTCAGCCGCCATTTCCGCATCCGGCCCTGGCTCTTGCAGCGTATCCGGGTCCGCATCCGGCTCCGTGTCCTCAGCTTCCTCCGCCACAGCTTCGTCTCCTGCCCGGCTCAGCACTGGCTCCGGCTCCTTCAGCGCCGGGCCGGCGGGGTCTATCAGCAGCTCCTCACGTTTAGGTAAGTCGCGCAGATCATTCAGCCCGAATTGCGCCATAAAGGCCGGGGTTGTGCCCCATAAGGTGGGCCGGCCGGGGCTTTCCTTGCGGCCCTTGGGCGTAATCAGCCCGTTTTCCAGCAGCAAATCTAGCGTGGCCTGCGCCAGAGAGGCGCCGCGTATCTCCTCGATCTCGGGCCGGGTGACGGGCTGGTGGTAGGCGATGATGGCCAGGCTCTCCATGGCCACGCGCGGCAAGCGGCGCGGCAGCTCCACCACCTTGCGCAGTTGCGGCGCCACATCGGGCGCGGTGCGGAATTGCCAGCCGCCCCCCACCTGTACCAGATTCACCCCGCGCTGGGCGTAGGATTCGGTCAGCGCGGCCATAACCGCGTCCACATCTGCCTCTTCAGGCAGAATTTGCGAGAGCACGCGCGGCGTAACCGGCTGGGTGGCGGCAAATACCACGGCCTCGGCCAAACGCAGCGCTTCCATCATCACATCACTCATCGCCCCCGCCGAACTCCACTTGGCTGTTGCGGAAGAAGATGGGGCCGAACCGCTCCTCCTGCCGCAAATTAAGGCGCCCATCTTTGGCCATCTCCAGCCCCGCGATCAAGGTGGCGGATATGGCGGCGCGCTTCGGTATGCCATCTTCCAGCCCCTCGGGCAGGAATTGCTCCAGGCTGGACCAATCCGGCAGCGAGCCGAGCAGGCGTTGCAGCCGTTCCAGCGCGTTTTGCACCGAGAAATAGACCATGGGCTTGGGCCGGTATTGTAGCTTGGCCCCCGCCCGGCGCCGGGCAGCAAGGTAGGCTGAGAGCAAGCCGGACAGCTCCAGCCGCAGCTTGCTGCGGTCCGTCTCGGTGAAATCTTCCGGTACGCCACGCGCAAAGCAGTCCCACCCAAGCTGCGGGCGCTGCCCCAGCCAAGCGGCGGCCTGCCGCATAGCCTGCAAATCTATCAGGCGGGCTTGGAGAATTTCAGCCGCCGTCTCGGCATCTTCCGGCTCGCCCAGTTGCGGCACCAGCAGGCGCGATTTAAGCCAAGTGAGCCAAGCCGCCATTACCAGCCAGTCGGCCGCCAGCTCCAGCCTCACGCGCCGCGCGCCCTCGATAACCGCCAGATATTGCTCGACCAGCGCCAGGATGGAGATTTTGGCGAGGTCCACTTTCTGCGCGCGGGCGAGTTCCAGCAGCAGGTCCAGCGGACCATCGAACCCCTCCAGGTGCAGAACAAGCGCCTCAGTAGTTTCCAACAACATTCCCCGTCAGCGCGAGAATAATCCGCATCGCATAAGGCAAAATCACCCGTATGGCATCCTGAAACGGGTCAAACCTGATTCCGAATTGCTGCATCACCACCGGTATGATGAAAAGCACGAAAAGGACGAGGAAAATACCCAGCCGCTCCGCACGGGCAAGGCGCATGGCCAGCGGCAGGGGTAAAATGCCAACTGCGACACGCCCGCCATCCATGGGCGGCAGAGGGATAAGGTTAAAGATGCCAATCAAAAAATTGATTTCAATAAAAAATATCAGGTAAGGCAGCGCCGCGCCGCCATGCAGGGCAAAGCCCGCCGCCAGAGCCAGGAGAAAGTTCATCGCCGGCCCGGCAAAAGCCACAATGGCCATGAGCCGGCGCGGGTTACGGTAGCCATTTAGCTGCAACTTGAAGGCATTAATGGGCACGGGCTTAGCCCAGCCATACAAAAACTGCACATGGCCGATGGTGGCCATCTGCCCAGCGGCAAGAATCAGGGGCAAGCCGATAGTGCCGAACGGGTCTATGTGTTTCAGCGGGTTGAGCGTGAGTCTGCCCTGGTTTTTGGCGGTATCGTCACCCAGCCAATGCGCTACGGTGCCATGCGCCACCTCATGCAGCACCATGGCAGGCAGAAGCAGCAGCAGAAACAGCAGAAACCCG
The DNA here is from genome assembly GCA_021807465.1 of Pseudomonadota bacterium. Classification (GTDB taxonomy): domain Bacteria; phylum Pseudomonadota; class Alphaproteobacteria; order Acetobacterales; family Acetobacteraceae; genus Acidocella. The sequence continues at coordinate 2,203 of JAKBCX010000225.1, forward strand.
GTCACAACGCCTCCAATATTTGCCGGTTACCGGCAAAATCGCCAGGGCAATACAATGCCACATCGCACCCCGCCGCCAGCGCGGCCAGGGCACGCTCGCGTGGCGTGCCTTCCAGCGCATGCATGGCCAGGTCATCGGACATTAATTGTCCTTTGAAACCAATGGACTCCCGGACGATCTTCTGAATCACAATGGGCGAGATGGTGCCGGGCCGCTCCGCGTCCCATTGCTCGTAAACAATATGCGCCGTCATCGCCCAGGGCAGGTTATTGTTGCGGATGAAGGGCAGATGGTCGTCCGCGTTATTCACCGCCACGCGCGGCAGGGCCAAATGGCTGTCCAGCAGCGCCCGGCCATGGCCGGGTATATGCTTCATCACGGGCAGAATACCCTCATCCATTATCCCGCGCGCCATCTCGCCGCCCAGCAATGCCACCCGCTCCGGCCCGCCGGAAATGGCGCGGTCGCCGATAATGCCGTTGGCCCCTTCTATCGAAAGGTCCAGCACAGGCGCCGCGGTCATGGTGAAGCCCGCTGCCTTCACCATGGCGCCCAAGGCGCGGCCGTGGTGGTAGGCTTGTTCCGCCGTTTGCAGCGTGGCGGCGGGCGGCAAAACAGGCCAATGCGGCGGGCGCAGCCGGGCGACGCGGCCACCTTCCTGGTCCACCATTAATACGGCACCCTCTGGCAGAAGAGCTTTCAATTCTGCATTCAAACCAGATAGTTGTTCCGGGTTTTGGATGTTCCGGCTGAATAAAATAACGCCGCGCGGCGCATGCTCGCGGAGCAAAAGGCGCTCATCCGGCGTTAAAGCCGGGCCGGAGATGCCGAGGATGGCGGGCTTCATTGGCCCGGCACCAGGCAGGCCACGCCCTTGGCAACCAGCGCGTCACATAATTTCCTGGCATCGGCTTGCGAGGCAAACCCGCCAACACGCACGCGCCATATGCTCTGCCCATTCACCACAGCGGGAACAATAATGGGGGTTTTGCCGCCCAGCAGGTCCGGGGCTTGTTTCTCAACCGTGTTCCAGGCGGCTTCAGCCTTGCCCTCATCAGCCACAGCGGCAAGCTGCACCTGGGGCGGCGCGGACGGCTTGGGGCCGGGTATGGCCGAAGGCGGGTTGGCGCTGGCGGCCACGGGCGTGGCAGGCGGCGGCGTGGCCGCAGTGCCAGAAGCAGCGGGGGGAACCGCGCCAGATGCGGGCACTGCAGTGGCCGCCTGGGCAGGGGCTGGCGGGGGCTGGCTAAGCCCGGCGGCCTGGTCCAGCTCGGCCAGATTCGGCGCTTGGCTTTGCGGGGCAAGCTGGGGCGGCGTATTACTGTTATCCTGCCCAGACATGATGGGAATATTCGCCCCCGGCACAACCAGCCCGCCCGGGGTGGTGGGCGCTACGTGCAGCGGCACATCCGGCGGGTTAATGACAGGGGGCGGGCCGAACCCGCCGCCGTGGAAGCCGCTCCAGGCGAACGCCACCAGAATGACAAGTACGGTAACCCCGCCCGCACCCAGCGCCATGCGCGTAATGGCCGGGTCCAGCCGCTGCCCGCTTGCGCGGTGCGGCTGGTAGAAAAAATCCCCTTCCTCGTCGCGCAGCTCCTCGTCCTGTCGCACGCCTAGCGCATCTCCTCCACAGGTGTAACGCCGAGCACGGCGAATCCAGAGCGAAGCACGGTGGCCGTGGCCGCGACAAGGGCAACACGCGCCGCCGTCTCCTGGGGCTTATCCTCCTGCA
>JAKBCX010000226.1 GCA_021807465.1 Pseudomonadota bacterium
GATGTACAGGAAGAAGCGTTGACGCGTGAGGCGGAGGCGCTGCGGGCCAAGGGGGGCAAAATCTACGCCGCCAAGGTCGATGTCTCCAAGCGCGCGCAGATCGACGCCGCCTACGCGGCCATCCGCAAAGAGCTTGGCCTCATCAGCATTGTCATCGCCAATGCCGGAATCTCGAAGGCTGAAGATTTCATCACCATGCCGGTCGAAGTCTGGCAGCGTATGATCGATGTGAACCTCACCGGGGTGTTCCACACCATCCAGGCGGCGGTGCCGGACATGGTGGCGGGCAAATGGGGGCGCATCGTCACCATTTCCTCCAACGCGGCGCAATGGGGGGCATCGGACCGGGCACATTACTCGGCAGCCAAGGGCGGCGTTATTGGGCTAACTAAAGCATTGGCGCGTGAGTTGGCCAAGCATGGCATTACCTCCAACACCATTCCGCCATCGCTGGTGGACACCCCCCTGGCCCGCAAGGGCGCGGCGGATGGCGAGGTACCGCCGATTGAAGTCATTGCCCAGCACATACCCATCGCCCGCGCTGGCACGCCGGAAGATATTGCTTACGCGTGCGAATTTCTTTGCTCTGACAAAGCGGGGTACATCACCGGACAGGAGATAAATGTAAACGGCGGTATTTATATGTAGCAGTGAAAGGGCAGGGCTATGGATCAAGTCCTGTCCGCGAAGAATTGCGGCTTCCGCGCCAGCACCATTTGCGTTTTGGGCTGCAGATCATCCAGCGCATGTTTCACGGCCGGGCCGCCCGGCTGGTCCAGCAAAATCTGCCAGGTCCGTGCCCAGCTCTCCAGCAGCGGATGGTGCGGGCGGTCGAACGGAACGCCGGCGGCCCAGAACAAGGCCCACCAGATGGACCAGTAGAAACCGGAGCTAAACCGCCCCTCAACGCGCAATCCCGATGCCGTGACGTAATCATCCAGCTCATCGGGCTGGATAATCCGCAAATGGTTTGGCTTTTGAAAATACGACGCAGGGGCCAGGCGTTTTTGTATTTCTTCCGAGCCTGGCGCGGGGCAGGCGATGAGATAGAGCGCGCCAGGCTGCCCGATCCGCGCCAGTTCCGCCATGAGCCGCGCGGGGTCCTCGACATGCTCGATCACTTCCGTGCATATCACCCGGCTCACGCTCGCGCTGGCAATCGGCAGGGGGTTGCAATCCGTCAGGTGGCTCTCAAACTCTGGGCAGGCGGCTTCGGTGGCCACGCGCTTCGTGGCCTCGGCCAGCGCGGCCGGGTCTATGTCGGCCAATATTACGCGGGCGCCGCGGCTGGCGCAAAAGCGGGCATGGCCGCCATCGCCGCAGCCTATGTCGGCCACCACATCATCCGGCCCCACCGGAAAATTCGGGAAAAGCTCGCCCGTTTCAAAGTTGAACCACCCGCGCATCACCATGTCGCGCAACGGCATATCCGGCTCAAGCGGGGGCAGGGGAGAATATGCCGGGGCCGGTTCAGGCCCCAGAAGGCGCCCCAGCAAACGGCGGATGCGGCCCATGCTCACGCGCTGGCCGCTTCCAAATCCGCCAGCGCCGGCGCATCCAGCTTAAGCGTTGCGGCCTTCACCAAATCATCCAGCTGCTCCAGCCGCGTTGCGCTGGCAATCGGCGCCGCGATTCCTGGCCGCGTCAGCACCCAGGCAATGGCCAGTTGCGCGGGCGTGCCGCCCAGCCGCGCGGCATGTTTGTCCAGCGCCGCCAGCACGGCCCAGCCTTTCGCGTTGCAGTATTTCCGTACCGTGTCCCCGCGCGGCCCAGCGGCATCTTCCCCACTGCGGTATTTGCCTGAGAGAAACCCCGCCGCAAGGGCGTAATAGTTTATGACACCAACGCCCTCAGCCACGCAAAAATCCTGCAACTTGCCTTCATACTCCTTGCGCTCCATCAGGTTATACAAGGGCTGCAGGCTCTCGAACCGCGCCAGCCCGTTGGCCTTGCTGATGGCGGCCGCCTCGGCCATGCGTTCCGCCGTGTAATTGGAAGCCCCAATGGCGCGCACCTTGCCCGCCTTGATAAGGCCGGTGAACGCGTCCAGCGTCTCCTCCAGCGGGGTGACTGGTTTGTCGCGATGCGCCTGGTAGAGGTCGATGTAATCGGTCTGCAGCCGGATCAGCGATTCATCCACAGCCTGTAAGATGCGCTGGCGTGACAGCCCTTCCTTGCCATTGCCCATATCCAGCCCAACCTTGGTGGCGATAATCAGTTTATCGCGGTTTTGGCGCTCCTTCATCCACACGCCGAGTATCGCCTCGGATTCGCCGCCCGTATGGCCGGGCAGCCAGCGTGAGTAGACATCTGCCGTATCTATGGCATTCAGCCCGCGCTCCAGCGCCGCATCCAGCACGCGGAACGAGGCAGCGGTATCAGCCGTCCAGCCGAACACATTGCCCCCCAGCATAACGGGCGGAATTTTAATCCCCGACCGCCCCAATTCACGTAATGGCAGCATCGTTGCGCTCCTCTCCCCCGCGTTTCACGGCAATACCGAAAGTTTAGCAAGAGCGGAAAGCGCCCCGCAAATGCCTGGCAAAATTGTGGATTGCCACACTGCGCGCTCCTTTCTGGCTTTGCTGCACCGCAAAATAAACCGTAATTTACCGCGAACACACAACGAAAAATTGCGTTTCACCACATAGGCGCGCAATAATTTACGCTGCCAGGATATTGCGAGGCCTTCATAAGCCTGTAACGCTGTGATAGACGGAAAGCCTAACGATAAGCGCTCAGGGAGCAGGCCGTCATGGATAATGATATTCGGGTTGTCATGGACAGAGAGGTTTATCTCCTCGCCCAGCCCGCCATATCTAAGTCCGAAACCGAAATCGTGTTCCGCAACTGGCTGCGCACCGGCGGCCTTACCGGGGCCGATATCGAAGGCGCAATTACCATCGCCAGCATCGCGGACGTGCTTCTGCCCATGTCCGTTACCAGCGTGGACAGCACGGGTCGCTGGAGCCTGCTGCAAGGCTCCTTCAAGCGCCCGGTATTCGAGCGCGACCAGCGCCAGTATGAGCGCGATTATCAGGCCTACCAGATAGAAGAAAAGAAATATCAGGCGGCACGTGAAAGGGGCGAGACCTACACGCTGCCACCCGCGCCGCGCAGCCCCAACCGCGAGGATTATTACGAATATTTCCCAGAAAGCGGTGAATACAGCACCTCGTTCAAGGGCATATTGCGCGCCTTCGGCGAAGAGGCGCTAGGCACGGCCAAGCCGCTTTTATACGAGGTCGCCAACGCGCTCGACCAGCTGCTGCGCCGCGGCTTTCCCGCCGCCGAAGCCGCGGCAAGCGCGCCCGCGCCCATAAACCGCGAGGTGCTGAACAAGCTTGTCGATGAATATGTCAGCGACCGCGGGATCGACTGGCTCAAGGAGCACGCCAAGACATACGAGACCGCCAAGAAACTTGAAATAAGCGACGTGCATTATCAACGCGAATGCAACATCGTGTTCCTGCCCGCCCGAATTGTTTCTTATAGCTTCGCGGGCCAGAATTATGTGGCGGTGTCCGATCCTATTCGCAATGAATACATGCTGGGCATACCGCCTTCGCCGGCCAGGGCGGCGGCGCCGCCAGCGCCGCCAGCCAAAAGCAAGGCCGGGTTGCTGGCAGGGGTAGGCGCAGGGGCCGTGCTGCTTATCGGCGTTGGCGCTTTCGCGTTCATGCATGGCGCCAAACATGCGCCCAGCCCCGCGCCGCAGGCGCCTGCGGTGCAGGCGCCCGTGCCGCAACCCCCGGCACAAGCGGTGCAGGCGCCAGCCCAGCCCAGCCAGGCGCAGCAGCAGGCGCAGGCTGAAGCGCAAGCCCAGGCCGAAGCCGCCAAGGCCGCCACCGCCGAGAAGGCCGCGCAGGAGGCCGCCGCGCAGCAAGCCGCGGCAGAGGCCGCCGCGCAAGTGGCCGCCC
>JAKBCX010000227.1 GCA_021807465.1 Pseudomonadota bacterium
GTCACGGTGCAGGAGAGCCTGCGTTATATCGATATGCTGTTCCGCGCCGACATTGAACCGTCGCGCGTTGCCGCCATCGCGCTCGAGCCGGTGCAGGGCGAAGGCGGGTTCCTGCAGGCGCCTGAAGAACTACTCACCGGCCTGCGCAAAATCTGTGACGAACACGGCATCCTGCTCATCATCGACGAGGTGCAGACCGGCTTTGCCCGCACCGGCAAGATGTTCGCCATCGAGCATTCCGTGGTGAAACCAGACCTCATGACCATCGCCAAGTCGCTCGCCGGCGGCTTCCCGCTCTCCGGTGTCGTCGGCCGCGCTGATGTCATGGACGCCGCCGAGCCGGGCGGCCTGGGCGGCACTTATGCCGGCTCACCGGTCGCCGTCGCCGCCGCGCTCGCGGTGCTCGATGTTATCGAGGAAGAAAAGCTGGTCGAACGTGCCAACATCATAGGCGCCAGGATGAAGGCCAAGCTCGAAGCCATTTCCCTCCGCAACGACACCACGCCGATCGCCGATATTCGCGGCCCTGGCGCCATGGTCGCCTTCGACATCGTGAAGGCCCGCGGCGGCTACGAGCCAGACCCGGACGCCACCAAGCGCATTCTGGCCAAGGCGCGTGAAAACGGTCTCATCCTGCTGTCCTGTGGCGTGTACGGCAACGCCGTCCGCCTGCTCATGCCGCTGACAATCCCCGATGAGCAGCTGGACGAAGGGCTGAACATTCTGGAAACCGCGCTGACTCTCTAAAAAAACAGCCAGCTTATCAGCACATAGATCGGGGTCATGACCAAAACCATGACCCCGGCATATTCAAAAAACCCCGGCATCCTCACGCCCCGCCGCGCGGCAATCTCGCGGATCATCAGATTCGGCGCATTACCTAGATATGTGATGGGGCCAAAAAACACAGACCCCGCTGCAATCGCGGTCAATAACTCCGCCGCGCCAGAAGCTAGTTCCTTGGCGTGCCCCCCCGCCGCCTCAAAAAACACAAGGTAAGTCGGCGCTGCATCGAGCACTGCTGACGCAATACCCGACGCCCAGAACCAAACCGCCGGGTCGGGCGCAAGCTGTGCATGCTGCAGCAGCAAAAAAACCGGCGGGATAGTGGCAAACACACCAAAAAACAGAATATTGATCTCGCGCATCGCGCCCCAGGCAAAGCGGTTCTGCGTGCGTATCGCGCGTGGCGTGAAAATTTCAGAGATTATGATGCAAACAATCTCGAACAGCATAACCGCAAGCTGCTCACCCGGCATCGAGAGCGAGAGAATATTCACATTACCAGGATGCCAAAGCCCTTCCACTGGTATCACGAGTACCAGCAGAACGAGCAGCCCTATGTTCAGCCCGCCGCGTATCGAAAACCTCTCCACAGCCGGGCGCGGCTCCCGCCGGAACAAATAGGCATCTACCCCATAGCAAAGCAGCAATACCGGCACCACCAGCACGATAAGCGGCAAAACCAAGTGCGCGGTGGGCCAGAAAAACGGCACGCCGCGCAAAAAACCAACCAATAATGGCGGATCGCCCAAAGGCGACAGCGCACCACCGCAATTGCCCACCAGAATAATGAATGCCAGCACCAGATGGCGCTTTTCTGGCCTGTTGGCATTGGCCGCCAGCAGCGGATGAATCAGCAGCAGCGAGGCGCCGATCGTCCCCATTACAGAGGCCAGAAGCGTCCCCAGCAGCAGCAGCAGCAGATTGCCGCCAGGCCGCCCCCAAGGCCCGCCTTTGAAGGCAATACCGCCCCCCAGCGCATACAAGGCCAGCAACAAGGTAATAAACGGCAAAAACTCCGCAACCGTAACCTCGCAAAGTGCCCGTACCGCCCCGCCAAGCCCCAGTACCAGGGCTTGTCCGGCGAAGCCAAGCACAATCCAGGCGCCGATAATCCACTCTATACGCCGGTGCCAAAAACGCGGCATGGTACCGGGCAAAATGGCGAAAGAAAGCAGAATGCCCGCAAATGGCAGGGCCTGTAACGCCTCACTCATGGGCATCAAACTCTCACGCCTTCTCCCACCTAAGCAACTGCGCCATTAAAGTGCTTCACGAACTCAGCTCCCGCGCAAACAAGCGCCTCGGCAATTTCCCCGCCCAGCGCTACATCGCGCTCTTGCCACGCCAAGCCGATGGCCTCCTTGGGAGCCTCGCCAAACTCTACCGGCGCTTCCACCGTCAAACCCTGAAAATCAAGCGTGCCAAACCCGCTCACCGGCAGACCGAGCAACTCCGCCTGTCCCGCGCCGCCAGCATCGGCCTGCCCAACGCAATCCGGCCTTAAAGCCAAATTCAACGCCAATAGCGGCTCCGCCCCATGGCCAAACCGCGCATTCGCAGCGCCAATCCGCCGCTCCATCAACTGCCGGGCAATTTTCCACAGATAAAAGGAGGGTATCACCACACCTTGTTCATGCTTAAGCCTCAGTGAGACCTCATGAATCACTGGCACATTGCCGCCATGGGCGTTCAGAATAACAATCTTGCGCAGCCCATGCCGCAACAGCCCGCTCAGCACATCCAGCAGCACACGCCGGAAACTCTCCGGCGCCAAAGCCAGCCCGCCTGGGCTTGACCCAAAATAATCCGCCACACCAAACGGCAATGTGGGCGCCACACAGGCCGCAACCCCTTGCTCACCGGCACGCCGTGCAATCCGCTCCGCAACCATATCCGCCAGCAGATAATCCCCCATGGGCTGATGCGGTCCATGGTCTTCCTGGCTGCCAAGCGGCAGAAGAATAACCGGATTATCCCGGGCAGAGAGGACGAACTGACTGGCCGTCATATCGCCCAGCCGCACATGCATGATTGAAGCGCTCATGGCGTCTAGTGTGGCGCGCCACGGCGTTTTCGCAAACCCCTACCCTGTCTCGCCAGGCGCCCGGAGCGATAAGGACAAAGCATGCAGCCCGCTCTTGAACTCCTCGCCCAGCGCCTCATGCACCGCGCGGGAACGCACCAGCCGGGACTGCCCCGCCAAGCTAGCCGCCACCATTGCCACGCGGTAATGCGTCTCCCCCGCGGGCAAGCCCTGCCGCCCGGCATGTTTGGCGTGCTTGCCGCTCTCATCAATCACTTCCAGCATCTCCGGCTTAAAAACCGCCATAAGGGTCTGCTGAATCCGCTCCTGCCTGGTCGTCATTTCATCCTCATATGCGCGCATGCAGTGCCCGTATTGCATGCAACGGGCACTGTGGCTGTTGCTTATTAGGGGCAAGCGCGCACATTAAGACCATGACGACAACCAGCCGCAAGAGCCATGCCTTTGCCCCCGACCCCGCCGCGCCAGGGCAGCGCTGCGACAACCCAGGCTGCGGCATGGCCGGCGAATATAAAGCACCGAAATCACGCGACAGCCTGCGCGACTTTCACTGGTTTTGCCTGGACCATGTCCGTGCCTACAATGCGTCCTGGGACTATTATAAGGGCATGGCCCCCGAGGAAATCGAAATGGAATTGCGCGCCGATTCCTCTTGGCAGCGCCCAAGCTGGCCACTTGGTCAGCAAGGCAAGCAAGCACGGCTGGATGAAGCGCTGGAAGCCGAATTGCACGCCTTCGCTTTCGGCCCCCGCCCCAAGGCGCGCACCCGGCAGGACATACCGGCCGAATTGCGCGATGCCCTGGGTATTTTCGGCCTCGCCTGGCCCGTCACCTTCACGGCGGTTAAGGCCAAATACAAGGAGCTCGCCAAGCTCCACCACCCGGACGCCAATAATGGTAGCAAGCAGGCGGAGGAAATGCTGAAAAGCGTCAACCTGGCCTACGCCACCCTGCGCGCGAAATTAGCCGCTACCCCCACACCACAACCCGCAGCCGATTGAGAAACAGCGGGAAGAGTGGCAAAACCAATATATGCCGTTAAGTAGTAGGATGAGTTGAATGAATAATGC
>JAKBCX010000228.1 GCA_021807465.1 Pseudomonadota bacterium
TATTCCCCCAATAATTTTGCCGCGCGCACGGCGTAATAGGTCAGCACGCCCGAGCAACCCGCGCGCTTGAAGGCCAAAAGGCTCTCCAGCATCGCCTTGTCTTCGTCCAGCCAGCCATTCCGTGCCGCTGCCGCAATCATCGCATATTCGCCCGAGACCTGATAGGCGAAAACCGGCATCTCGAAACGGTCTTTCACGCGGCGGATAATGTCCAGGTATGGCAGGCCGGGTTTCACCATCACCATGTCCGCGCCTTCGGCAATATCCATGGCCACTTCGCGCAGGGCTTCGCCGGTATTGGCGGGGTTCATCTGGTAAGTTTTTTTATCGCCGCGCAGCGCGCCCTGGCTGCCAATGGCATCGCGGAACGGGCCGTAAAAGGCCGAGGCATATTTGGCGGCATAGCTCATCAGGCGCGTATTGATGAAGCCCGCGCCATCCAGCCCGGCGCGGATGGCGCCGATGCGGCCATCCATCATGTCCGACGGCGCGATAATGTCGATGCCCGCTTCCGCCTGATTGAGCGCCTGGCGGACGAGAAGCTCCACGCTCTCGTCATTGGCCACGTAGTCATCCACCAGCACGCCATCATGGCCGTGGTCAGTGTAGGGGTCCAGCGCCACATCGCCGAGCAGGGCGATATGCGGGAATTCGCGTTTGAGCAGGCGCGTGGCGCGGCAGATGAGGTTTTCGGGGTTCAGCGCCTCGGTGCCCGTGGCGTTCTTCTTCTCCGCCGGGGTTACGGGGAACAGGGCCAAAGCGGGGATGTTCAGCCTAGCCGCTTCCTCCACCTGCTTGGCCAGCGCATCCAGCCCCATGCGGAACACGCCGGGCATGGCGGACACCTCCTCCGTGCCGCTGCCCTCGCGGATGAAAATGGGCCAGATCAGGTCGTCCACCGAAAGCCGGTGCTCGGCCACCAGGCGGCGGGTGGCGTCGTCGAAGCGGTTGCGGCGCAGGCGGGTTGCGGGAAATTTTTGCGTGCTCATGGCGCCATGCTAGCCTTTGCTGGCGTGTTTGCGAATGGCCGCAGGAGGCGTTCATGGCAGAGCTGTACCAGAGTCATTTCCGCATGTTTGCCCTGTATAACCGCTGGGCCAATGTGCGGCTTTACGCGGCGGCGGCGCAACTGCCAGCCAAGGCGCTGGCGGAAGAGCGCGGCGCGTTTTTTGGAACGGTTATCGGTGTGCTCAACCATTTGCTGGTGGCGGACCGCATCTGGCTGGGGCGGCTACAGGGTGGAGACCCGCTGGCGTACAGGCTGGATGAGGTGCTGTTCACCACGCTGGATGAGCTGGCGGAGGCGCGGAAGGCCGAGGATGCGCGGTTGATTGCTTGTGTTTACGCCCTGGAAGAAGCGGAATTTGGCGGGAAAGTGGCCTACCAGACACTTGCCGGCGTGCCGCAGGCGCAGTTGCGGCACCATGTACTCGCGCATGTTTTTAACCATCAGACGCATCATCGCGGCCAGGCGCATGATTTGATGTGCCAGATTGGCGGCAAGGATGCCGTGCCAGTGCTCGATCTTCTGGCTTATCAGCGCCATTCATGGCCGGATGATAAGCCCTGAGCAGAGGCGCATTGACATAGATCAATGCCGGGCGGGCAAGAGTAAATGAAAACTATTTTCAATCAGGCGCGGCCGTAATATGCGGTTGTACCGGTTGCCCAGAAACGCCAGGAGTGAAGCCTAAGCCCATGCCATCTGATATTGCCGCGCCGCCCATGCGCCGCCGCCTTTTGCCTTGGTTTGCCGTGTTCGGCCCCGGCCTTGTTGTTATGCTGGCCGATACGGATGTCGGTTCCATCATCACCGCCGGGCAGAGCGGGGTGCAATGGGGCTATGGGCTGCTGCTGCCGCAGGTCATTCTCATCCCCGTGCTTTACATTGTGCAGGAACTCACCGTGCGGCTGGGAATTTTTACCGGCAAGGGGCATGGCGAGCTGATTCGCGAGGCGTTTGGACCGAAATGGGCCTGGTTTTCCGCCGCCGGGCTGGCCGTGGCCACGGGGGGCGCGCTGCTCACCGAATTTTCCGGCGTGGCGGGGGTGGGGGATTTGTTTGGTATCCCGCATTATGTCTCGCTGCCCATGGCGGCGGTGGCGCTGCTGGCCATAGTTATTACTGGCTCTTACCGGCGGGTGGAGCGTGTGGCCATTCTGGTGGGGCTGTTCGAGCTGGCGTTTTTTTATGTGGCCTGGGCAGCCAGGCCCAGCCCCGCCCATATGCTGGCGGAATCGCTGCATCCGCCTGTGTTCAATAGCTCGTATATGTATTTGGTTGCGGCCAATATCGGCGCGGTCATCATGCCCTGGATGGTATTTTACCAGCAATCGGCCGTGGCGGATAAGCGGCTGAAGAAAGAGCATTTTACGGCCGCGCGCTGGGATACCGCGGCGGGCGCGCTGATTACCCAGCTGGTGATGGCTGCCGTGTTGATTGCCGCCGCCGCCGCCATCCGCCCCCATGCGCCACAGGCGAGTCTTTCCACGGTGGGGCAAATGAGCTTGGCCATGACGCCGTATCTGGGCGCCGATACGGGGCGGTTGATATTCAGTGTTGGCGTGCTGGGTGCGGGGCTGGTGGCGTCGATTGTCGCCTCGCTGGCGCTGGCCTGGGGGTTGGGCGAGGTGGCGGGGTATAGGCGCTCGCTCGAATTTCATCCGCTAAAGGCCAAATGGTTTTACGGCATTTACGCGCTATGCGTTATTGGCGGCGCGCTGGTGGTGGGGCTGGCGCCTAACCTGATAAGCCTGAATGTGGGCGTGCAGGTGATGAACGCGCTGCTTCTGCCGGTGGTGCTTGGGTTTTTGGTGCGGCTGGCCATGGTGACGCTGCCGGAGGAGCACAGGCTGAAAGGCGGCTATTTATGGGTGGTTGCGGGTGTATGCGGCATAACCTGCGCGTTTGGCGTGCTGGGCGGGATTGGCGGAATATTCTAGCCAAGCCGCCCTGGCCTGTGGCCCCACTGAATGGGGCCACAGGCGTAAGCCGTTAGAAGCTGTATGAAAGCCCGAGATTCACGCCCAGCTGCGTGGTGTTGCTGAGCGGCTCATAATAGCCATAGCTGGCATAAGATGGCTTGTTGCCGGCGTAGTTGAAATGCGTCCAGTCGGCACTGGCCTGCAAATGCAGGGGGCCAGACAAGGCGTCATCCAGCCCCAGAGACACGCGCTCTTGCGCTGAGCTGCCCATATCGGCGCCGATGCCGAGCGAGTTGTAGCTGATATGCGCCCCGACCAGCGCCAGCGCCTCTGCCGAGCCAGAAGCAACGATGGTGGCGGTGAGCGGAATGTCCAGCTTCAGCCCGCCGCCAACCAGCCCGGTGCTGTAGAATTCATCCGTGCCGATGATACCCTTATTCTCGATATTGCGGTTCCAGGATTGATAGCCGCCGGTGAGGTAGGGGATTGCCTCGACAGCGCCGCCCGCCAGCGGGAAGCCGAGGCCGAAGCGCGCGCGGATATTGTTGAATACGGCATTGTCGGTAGCCGTGACGGGCTGGCCGCTGAACAGATAATGCCCGCTATATGTAAGGTTGCCAGCGTTGAACTGGTAGAACAGGGCGCTATACAGGTCGATATTCGAGAAGGCGGAGGGCAGCAGCACGCTTGCGCCGATGCGGAAGCCGGGAGTGAAACCGTTCTCCGAATCCAGAGGACCCTCGCTGTAATTGGTATGCATAAAGCCAACGGAGAGGTTGATGTTGGTCTCCGCCGCCGCGATGGCCGCATGCGCGTTGTTTTCCTGCTGTGCAAAGGCTGGCGCCGCAGCCAGCAACGCAGTGCCGGACACCAAAATCCCTAGCCTTAAACCCCGCATAGTCTTATTAGTCCTTATGACAATCTGTTCATCTTAGAGTACAGCGATGCTTTCTTCGCCGCAATAATCAGATGCCA
>JAKBCX010000229.1 GCA_021807465.1 Pseudomonadota bacterium
TTGCCTTGGCCACGGTTTCCATTGTGCTGCTCATCGGCTTTACCCTGGGCTGGCGCGCGGCGGCGGTTACGGCGGTGGTTATCCCCACCACTATTTTGCTCACGCTCTTCGCGGCGGAGATGATGGGCTACACCATCAACCGCGTATCACTCTTCGCGCTTATTTTCGCCATTGGCATATTGGTGGACGACGCGATTGTGGTGGTGGAGAACATAACCCGCCATTGGATGATGGATGATGACCGCCCGCGCCTGCAAGCGGCTATCGAGGCCGTGGCGGAAGTGGGCAACCCCACCATTGTTGCCACGCTAACCGTTATTACCGCGCTTTTGCCCATGCTGTTCGTCAGCGGGCTTATGGGGCCGTATATGTCGCCCATTCCCGCAGTGGCATCCGCGGCCATGGCGTTTTCGTTCTTCGTCGCCATGATTATCGTGCCCTGGATGATGATAAAATTCTCCGGCGGGAAGGATGGCGGCCATCATCCCGTTGGCCCTGGCCGTCTGGGGCATCTTTACATCCGCCTCGCCACGCCGGTGTTGAAAAGCCGCAAGGCCGCGCTGCGTTTTTTGCTTGCCACCGGCATTGCCACCATCGTGGCCTGCTCGCTGTTTTATTTTGATCTCGTCAAGGTCAAGCTGCTGCCGTTCGACAACAAGTCGGAGCTGGATGTGGTGCTCAACTTGCCGCCCGGCAGTTCGCTGGAAGATACGGAGCGCACCTTGTTCGCCGCCGCGCGCATTGCGGGGCAGGAGAAGGAAGTGACCTCGATGCAACTTTACGCCGGCACGGCGGCGCCGTTCGATTTCAACGGGCTGGTGCGCCACTATTATAACCGCTCCTCACCCGAGCTGGGCGAGCTGCATATTGTGCTGGTGAACAAGGATGACCGCAGCCGGCAGAGCCATGCCATTGCCGTTGATCTGCGCCGCCGCCTGGATGCGGGGATTCAGCTTCCGCCCGGCGGTGTCATCAAGGTTGTGGAAGTGCCGCCCGGCCCGCCGGTTCTGGCGTCTCTGCTCGCGGAAATTTATGGCCCCGACCAGAAAACCCGGCTGGAAGTGGCGCAGCGTGTGAAGAAGATTTTCGAATCCATTCCGTTCATCGTCGATGTGGACGACAGTTACGGCCGCCCCCCGCCGCAGCTTCAGTTTACTGTCAAGCAGGACAAGCTGGAATATTTCGGCGTGCAGCAAGCGGATGTGAACCAGACGATCAAGGATCTCTTCCTGGGCCAGGGTATTGGCTACTCTTATCGCGGCGAGGACAGGCTGCCGCTGGAAATCGCCATAGGCCTGCCGAAATCGGAGCTGACCTGGAACGAGGCCATTGCCTCAACGCCCGTGCCCGCCAATGTTCTGCCCGGCGGGCGCAAGGTGGTGGAGCTTGGCCAGCTTGTATCGGCCAAAATCGTTCCCGGCTCGCGCGTCATCTACCGTCGCGATGGGCATTTCAACGATATGGTGATGGCCGAGATGGCGGGTAAATTCGAATCCCCCATCTACGGTATGCTGGCGGTGGACCATGCCATCGCCAAGGCGAATTGGGGCGATGTGCCGAAACCGCAAATCCGCTTCTTCAGCCAGCCGCGCGATGAAGCCAAGCCGTCTCTGTTATGGGATGGTGAATGGCAGATTACCTACGTTACGTTCCGCGATATGGGCATTGCGTTTGGCGTCGCCATTCTGGGCATTTATGTTCTGGTGGTGGCGCAGTTCAGCTCGTTCAAGCTGCCTTTGGTGGTGCTGGTGCCCATTCCGCTCACGCTCATCGGCATCATGCTCGGCCATTGGCTGCTGGGGGCGGATTTCACCGCGACATCCATGATCGGCTTTATCGCGCTTGCCGGCATCATCGTGCGAAATTCCATCCTGCTGGTGGATTTCATACGCTGCCGCCAGGGCGATGGACGGGCCTTGCGAACAGTGCTTCTGGAGGCTGGCGCCATCCGCATCAAGCCCATATTGCTGACCGCCGTGGCGGCCATGATCTCGGCGGCCACCATTCTCTCGGACCCGATCTTTCAAGGCCTGGCCACGTCCTTGTTCTTCGGGTTGATGTCCTCAACCTTGCTCACCGTTCTGGTCATTCCCGCCATCTATGTGGTGCTGCGTGATGATGGCCGCCCGCCTTCCTAACAACTCAGGAGCATAACCCATGATGCAGGATTGGCCGGAACTGATAGAGGCGATGAATGAGGGCGTGAAAAATTTGCGCCAGGGCGCGCCGGATGTAATGCAGGGCTTCTCGGCCCTGGCGCAGGGCGCCTTGGGCGGCACGGCGCTGGATAAGAAGACCAAGGAGTTGATCGCTCTGGCCATAAGTGTTGCGGTGCGCTGTCAGCCTTGCATTGCCTTCCACGCCAAGGCCGCCGCCAAATACGGCGCCACGCGCGAGGAAGCACTGGAGGCGATGGGCATGGCGATTTACATGGGCGCTGGCCCCTCGGTTATGTATGCGGCGCAGGCGCTGGAGGCGTTCGGCCAGTTGCAAGGGGCTTAGCTTAAGCCGCCTTGCCCGTATCCTTGCCCGCTGGCCGCATGGCATCCGCCATGGCCTTTTGCTGAAGAGACAAAATCTGCCTCTGGCATTCTTGCAGCCTGTCGGCCATCTGCCGCATATGCGTGGCCAGCCGCCCGCCATGCTCCTGCCAGCTTACCAGCGTGGCGGCCATGGCGGCCTGGCCATCTGTTGCGGCCAGGTTCTTGGGCATTTCCGCGGCATGTGTCACTTCGTGGCGGAACCACTCATTCTGACTGGTCCATATATCGCGTGCCGTTTGCAGCAGGGTTCCGTTCATCTCGGCAATAAGTTCCGCCGCGCGGAGCTGTGCCGATAAGGCGTGAACCGGAAAAGACTGTGCTGCCCCGGCGACTTCGCTCACGCCGCTATGCGCCCGGCTGGTTCGTGCGGTGTGTTTGGGTGGGATGGACATAACTCCTCCTTCACGATGGAGGGACGTGTATGGCATGGATGCTGCGGCGGGGCATTGATCTTCGTCATGGTTGCCGGGAATTCATGGTTGCCGGGCCACCGCCAGCGTCTCTTCGGCAAGTTTCAGAAAATTCCCGAAAATCGCCTCTGCCGCTGTGTTCAGCGCCGTGTAATTCGCCGCCACATCGGCCTGAATCACCGGCAGGCTCCCTGGCCCATGCACTTTTTCCAGCGCCGCCGCATATTCCGGTATTTCGCTCCAGTCTTGCGCCGTGGTGCGGGTAAGCTCCATGTGGAATTGCAGCCCGTAAGCCGCATCGCCCAAACGGAAGGCCTGGATGGGGCAGGATTCCGTGGCCGCCAGCAGCACGGCATTTTCCGGCAGGCGCTTCACCTCCGCGCCGTGCCATTGGAAGCAGGTGCAAAGCTCTGGCACGCCGTTGAACAGCTTGTCGTCCATTACCGGCACCTGGAAAATCCCCACTTCCGGCGCGCCATCCATGGGGCCTACATGCCCGCCAAAAGATTGCGCCAGAAGCTGGTGTCCCAGGCACAGGCCCAGATAAGGCCGCCCGGCTTCCACCCATTCGCGGATCGCCGCCATTTCGTCCAGCAGCCAGGGGTGCTTATCCGTTTCCCACACATCCATCGGCCCGCCCATCACCAGCAGAATGTCGAACCCGTCCAGCGGCGGAATTGCCTCGCCCTCGTCCAGCTCCACCGCATGCATCGTGTGGCCTTCGCGTGCCATCACGCCGCGGAAGCTGCCCGGATGCTCCGTAGCCGCATGTTGAAACACCAAAATCCGCATTCTATCCCCTTACGGCTGCATGCGCCTGTTATCGCAGAGAAAGAAAAATTCGTGAAGCACGGTTGAGCAGTGGTTAAGAATTTCGGCGCTTTATTGCTGGCGGATTTACCTTCTCACGCGGTTTCACTTTCCCACGCAAAGGTCACGCCATGCTC
>JAKBCX010000230.1 GCA_021807465.1 Pseudomonadota bacterium
CTGGCCACCATTACGCAGCTTGCGCCAATTTACGTGTATTTCAATGTCAGCGAGCTGGATGCGCTGTCTATCCGCCAGGCGTTGATTGAGCGCGGGCGCGACCCGAATGAGGTGAAGGGCGCGCCTGTTTACGTTGGGCTGCAATCGGACGAGAATTATCCTTATTCCGGCAAGATAGATTACGTCGCGCCCGAGCTGGATCCGGCAACCGGCACCATACAGGTGCGCGCCGTGCTGGAAAACAAGAAGGATATTTTGCTGCCCGGCATGTTTGTGCGCGGCGAGATTCCGCTGGGGGCGCCGGTGCAGCGCTTAGCCTTGCCGGAAGCGGCGCTGATGAGCGACCAGGCTGGCCCTTACGTATATGTTGTGGGGGCGAAGAATATAGTTGAGCAGAAGCGCGTGACCACAGGTGTGCGGGAAGATGGCATGGTGGCAGTGACGGGGCTGGACCCCAACGCGCAGGTCATTGTGGATGGCTTGGCCAATGCCTCGCCGGGCAGCGCCGTAGCGCCAACCGAGAAGGACGTTAAGGCCCCTGCTCCCGCGGCGCCAGGGCAGGCACAATGATCTCAAAATTCTTCATCGAACGGCCGGTTCTCGCGAATGTCGTTTCCGTGCTGTTCGTCGTGCTGGGGCTTGTGGCCATCGGCGCGCTGCCGGTGGCGCAATATCCCGAGATTGTGCCGCCCACCATTCAGGTAACCACGTCTGACCCCGGTGCTGATGCCAAGACGCTGGTGAATACCGTGGCGCTGCCGATTGAGCAGCAGGTGAATGGCGTGCAGGGGATGCTGTATATGCAATCCACCAGCACCAGCGCCGGTAATTATACGCTTATCGTTACCTTCAAGGTGGGCACCGACCTCGATTTTGCCCAGGTGCTGGTGCAAAACCGTGTGTCTGCCGCCTTGGCCAAGCTGCCGCAATCGGTGCAGGCGCAAGGCGTGGTGGTGCAGCAGAAATCCACCGCCATTTTGCAGTTCATCACCCTTACCTCGCCGCATAAAACCTATAATGGGCTGTTCCTTAACAATTACGCCATTATCAATATGCAGAACGAGCTGGCGCGTTTGCCCGGTGTGGGCAATGTGCTGATTTTTGGCACCGGCCAGTATGCCATGCGCATTTGGCTGGACCCGCAGAAGATGCAGGAATTGGGCCTGCAGCCTTCGGATGTGCTGAATGCGTTGCGTGAACAGAATCTCGCCGTGCCGGCCGGGCAGGTTGGGGGAGCGCCGGTTTCCTCGCCGCAGGCTTTCCAGCTAACCGTGAACGTGCCGAGCCAGCTTTCAGACCCGTCGCAATTCGCCAATATCATCATCAAGTCCAGCAGCGCGGAGACTGCCGGCGGCACGCCCACGGCGCCGCGCATTGTACGAATACGCGATGTGGGGCGGGTGGAGCTGGCCTCGGTGAACTACAACATGCTGGCCAATTTCTCTGGCCAGCCCGCCGCCGCCATTGGCATTTACCAAACGCCCGACGCCAACGCGCTGACCGTGGCCAGCGAGGTGCGCAAAACCGTGGCGCGCATGGCCAAGTCTTTCCCGCCGGACATTAAGTATAGCATTCCGTTCGACACCACGGTGTTCGTGACGGCCTCGATCGACGAGGTGTATAAAACCTTGTTCGAGGCGGGTATTCTCGTGCTCGTGGTGATTATGCTCTTCCTGCAGAGCTTCCGTGCCACGCTTGTGCCCGCCACCACCATTCCGGTTACCATTATCGGCGCGTTCGCGGCCATGGCGGCGCTGAATTTCTCCATCAACCTGCTTACTCTGTTCGGCCTGGTGCTGGCCATCGGCATTGTGGTGGACGACGCCATCGTGGTGGTGGAGGGGGTGACGCATAAGATGGAAACCGAGAAGGTGGATGCCAAGCATGCCGCCATTTCGGCCATGAAGGAGCTGACCAGCCCCATTATCGGCATTACGCTTGTGCTGATGTCCGTGTTCATTCCCGCGGGCTTCATGCCGGGCATTACCGGGCAGATGTACGCGCAGTTCGCGCTGGTTATCGCCGCCACCGCGCTTATCAGTGCCATTAGCGCGCTGACGCTAAGCCCCACCCAATGCGCGCTGCTGCTGAAACCGGCCAAGGAAGGCAAGCGGAAGAACATTATTTTCCGGGGCTTTGACAGGTTATATTACCCGCTGGAAGCCGCCTATGTACGGCTGATCCGCCGCATGGTGAGCCGGGCCGGGTTCTTCGCCGTTTGCGGGCTGGGGCTGATTCTTGTGGCCATTTACGGGCTGGGGCGCATTCCCTCCGCGTTCATTCCGCTCGAAGATCAGGGCTACATGATTATGAGCGTGCAGCTGCCGGATTCCGCCTCTATCGGGCGGACCAACGAGGTGCTGGCATCGCTCAGCAAGCGCGTTTTGCAAATGCCCGCGGTGGAGAGTGACATTACCATCAGCGGCACATCGCTTATGGATAACAGCGCCAGCCTGGCTAATGCGGGTATTGTTTACATCATGCTCAAGCCCTGGGAAGAGCGCGGCTCCAAGGAAGGCTTGCTGCCGGTTTACAAGCAGTTGAGCGCGCTCGCGCGCACAGTGACGGAAGCGCAGGTGGTGGTGGTGCCGCCGCCGCCCATCCAGGGGTTGGGGGCGTCGGGCGGGTTCCAGGGGGTGCTGGAACTGCGCGATGGCAGTTTTGATTACACGAAGCTGCAATATATCGCCGACCAGCTTGTGCGGAATGGTGATGCGCAGAGCGGTCTTTCTGGATTGTTCACCACCTACCGCGCCCAGGCGCCGCAGTTGAGTTTTGATATTAACCGCACCAAAGCGCGCGGGCTGGGTGTGCGGGTTGGCGATGCGTACAGCACACTGCAAACTTATCTTGGCTCGTCTTATGTGAACCTTTTCACCAAATACGGTCAGGTTTTCCCTGTTTATGTGCAGGCCGATGCCAATGCGCGCATGACACCGGGGGAGGTGCGCAATTATGCCGTGCGCAACAATGCGGGGCAGATGGTGCCGCTAGGCACGCTGGCGGACATAAAGCCCACATTCGGGCCGCCGATTATTACGCTTTACAACACCTATCCCTCGGCCATGATTAACGGCCAGGCAGCCCAGGGCTACAGCTCGGGCCAGGCGCTGAATATTGTGGATGACATGACGGCGCGTACCCTGCCGCCGGGCTTTGGGTTTGATTGGACCGGCACGGCGTACCAGGAAAAGCTGGCGGGCGGGGCCACGACCATCATCTTCGGCTTGTCTCTGCTGCTGGTGTATTTGGTGCTGGCGGGGCAGTATGAGAGCTGGATTGTGCCCATTACCGTGCTGCTGGCCGTGCCGCTGGCGCTGCTGGGCACGGTGGCGGCACTTACCGCTTTGGGGCTGGCCAATAATATTTACACACAGATTGGCCTTGTGCTGCTGATTGCGCTGGCCGCGAAGAACGCGATTCTGGTGGTGGAGGTGGCGCGCGAGCATCGCGAGGCAGGGGCGTCTATCGTCGAAGCGGCGGTGGAGGCGGCGCATATCCGTTTCAGGCCAATCCTGATGACCTCATTCGCCTTTATTCTCGGCGTTATGCCGCTGGTGTTCGCCTCTGGCGCTGGGGCAAATTCGCGCAAATCCATCGGCATTGCCGTGGCCAGCGGCATGCTGGCCTCTACCTGCATTGCCGTGGTGTTTGTGCCGGCCTTCTATGTGGTGCTGCAACGCTTTAACGAGCGCTTTGTGACCAAGAAGAAAGCGCCGCCGCAAGCGCCGGCGGCGTAAGGCGGTGAGCGAGGCCACGCCGCCCGGGGCGAGAAGCGCGCCCGCCACCGCGCGCAACCGCGAGCCGCTATTGCAGGTTTTGCGCCCGCGCCTGCCCGCCCAGGGGCTGGTGCTGGAAATTGCCTCCGGCACGGGGGAACATGCCGTATATTTTGCCA
>JAKBCX010000231.1 GCA_021807465.1 Pseudomonadota bacterium
CCCTATGCGCCACGCACCGGGCGGGCGGCGGCATGATCGTGGCCAGCACGCATCTGCCGCTGGCGGCGCGGGATGTGCAGGAAATACGGCTATGAAGGCCCTTATCGCCCGGGATTTGATGCTGACGCTGCGCCAGGGGGCGGATAGCGTGGCGGCCTTGGTGTTCTTCCTTATCGCCGGCAGCCTGTTCGCCTTTGCCGTGGGGCCATCCCCCGCCCTGCTGGCACATTTGGCGGCGGGGGTGGTGTGGGTATGCGCGCTTTTGGCGGCACTTCTGCCGCTGGACAGGCTTTTCGCGCCCGATTTCGAAGATGGCACGCTGGATTTGCTGCTGCTGTCCGGCCTGCCCGCCTACGAAGTGGCTTTGGCCAAGACCATCGCCCATTGGCTCACCACCGGGCTGCCTTTGCTTATCGCCGCACCTCTGCTGGCGGTTATGCTACGCCTGCCGCAGGGGGAAATGGCGCTGTTGATCGCCAGCCTTATTCCCGGCACGGCCATTTTCTCGCTGCTCGGTACGCTGGCGGCTTCGGTCACGCTGGGGGCGCGGCGGGCTTCCATTCTCATGCCGCTTATCACTTTGCCGCTGATGATCCCGGCACTCATTTTCGGCAGCGCCGCCGCCGCCAGCCCGCACCCGGCGGCCCCACTTTACATGCTGGGCGCCATTTTCTGCGCCGCCCTGCCGCTGGCCCCGCTAGGCGCCGGTGCGGCGCTGCGGGCGGCGGGGGAGTAACCACAACCAGCAAAGAGGAGATACAATTGCCGCTAACGATTATCGACACAGGCTCATCAAACGAGGTCATTATCCCCCACGACGTAATGGACCACCAGACCGGAACCATCCATCTTGAAGGCGATAATAACAGGATCATACTGGGCGAACATGTATCGCTCAATAATGCGCGCATCCAGCTGCTGGGCAATTCGAGCTTCATCTGCGGCGCGAATACGCGGCTCGCGGCCATTGAGGTACTGGCAGCGAAGCACGGCCATATAAGGATCGGCGCCCGCAGTGGCTTTACCTGGAGTACGTCAATTTCCCTGCATGAGGCAGGAGCCGTGACCATTGGCGAAGCATGCCTGATTGCCAGTGGTGTGTTACTGACCGTGAGCGATATGCATTCGATCATCGACATTGAAAGCGGCATGCGGATCAATCAAGCAGAGGATGTGATCGTTGGGGACCGTGTCTGGGTTGGCGGCGAGGCCAAGCTGCTCAAGGGAGCGCAGATCGGCTCAGGCTCAATCATTGGCTACGGCTCGATTGTGACCAAACAGATACCAGAAAATTGCCTGGCGGCCGGCGTGCCTGCCAAGGTGATACGCACCGGAGTCACTTGGCGTCCCGAACTGATTTGAAATTGGAAAGCTGCCGCGCTGCTTGGCGCGCGGCAGTAAAATATTTCAGAGCCACTCCATAAACGTCTCCGTGTCATCGCGAGCGATGACACGGCATGAGCAAAGGGAGCAAAAGGCAAAAGCGGGGCTTACGGAAAATATCCCCTATTTGCGCTGGGATGAGGGGGGCCTACGCCACAGGCGCCGCGGCCAGGGCCTTCAAATCCGTCGCCGGATCGGCGAGTGCTGCGGCATCCACGGCCACCTTGTTGGTCACCAGCTTCTTCGCGGCGTTGAACTCCGCCATCGCATTCACGCAATCCGCCGCCAGCAGCACACCATCTTTCAGGTAGAACACCAGGAAGGCCTCCGGCGTGCGGCCGGGGCGGGTTACCGCCACGTCGTAGCCCTGGCTCAGCCCCACGGATTGCAGCTTGTAATTATACTGGTCGGACCAGAACCACGGCACAGCATTATAGGCGCTGGGCGCGCCGTTGATGACGGATGCCGCCACGCGCGCATGTTCCAGCGCGTTGGGCACGGATTCCAGCCGCACGCGCCGCCCGGCATAGGGAAGCGGGAATTCCACGCAATCGCCAATGGCCAGAATATCCGGGTCGGAGGTGCGGCAGAACTCGTCCACCACAATGCCATTGCCCATGTCCAGCCCGGCCTCCTTGGCCAGCTCCACATTCGGCACCAACCCGGCGGCCACCAGCACCAAATCGGCGGGCAGCTCCACACCGCCCGAACAGCGCACGGCGCCCACATGCGAGCCGTCATGCGCGGCGGGCACAAAGCCTTCCACCCCGGTATTGAAGCGGAATTTCACGCCCGCTTCGGCATGCACACGCTCGTAGAAGGCCGAAAGCTCCGGCCCCGCCACGCGGGCCAGGGCGCGCGGGGCGAATTCCACAATCTCGACATCCAGCCCGGTTTTCACCGCCACGGCGGCAACCTCAAGCCCGATATACCCGGCGCCGACAATCACCAGCCGCTTGCCGGGCTTAAATTCGGGGCGGAGCTTGTCCACATCGGCGATGGTACGCATGACATGCAGCCCGCCCAACTCGGCACCCGGCAGCGGCAGCACGCGCGGCCGGCCGCCCGTGGCGATAATCAGCTTGCCGTATTTCAGGTGGCTGCCATCGGCCAGGGCCAGCAGATGGTCAACACGGTCGATGGATGTAACCGTGGTGGACGGGCGCCAGATGATATTCGCCTTCTCGTAAGAGGCCTGGCCGCGCAGCAGCAGCGACTCAACCGTGACCTCGCCAGCCAGAAACGCCTTGGAGAGCGGCGGGCGGTGATAGGGCAGATATGGCTCGGACGAGAGCAGCGCGATACTGCCCGTAAAGCCGCCTTGGCGCAGGCGGAATGCCGCCTCGCTGCCGCCATGGCTGCCGCCAATAATCACAACATCTGCTTGCTGCTCAGTCATCGAACTTATTTCTCCCGTATTTTATCCGCTCCTAAGCAGGGCGGCTGGCGCAGGCAAGCGCCCGCGGCCAGAGTCAAACAAATTACGTCAGGAATTGCTCACCGCCCGGCCAATGGCGCGGAAATAAAGCATGTTGAGCGCCGCCAGGGCGAGCTGGGTAAAGGCCAGCAGGTAAACGGGCTTCTTGTCCACCGCCATGGCCACCAGCAGCACCGTGCCGGCCACCGGAAACACGGCAAGGCCGATGCGCCGCCTTATATAAAGCCGGAACGGCTTGCCCTTGCGCCAGTAAACCGGAATAGCCTCGTGCAGGGCAAACCGCCTATCGCCCAAAAATGCGAGCAGGGCCAGCAGCTCGATGCCCATAATAACCGTCAGGGCGGCAAAATTGTTCATCTCTCCCCTTATCCGCCCTAAACTATAATCTCTCTAATACCCTCACCCGCCATTCAACCTCAACTGCCCGGCGGAAAAGCCAGGCCCGAGCCGGGATCGACGAAAATAAGGTTGTCCTTAACCTCTTTAACGCCCGGCGCATTCTCCGCGATGCAGATCACGGCCTGACGCTCTTCCTCGGAGAACACGGTGCCATTCAGCTCCACCACATGCCCCTTAACCACCACGCGCAAGCCCGATTTGGGCGCCCAGTTGGCATGATTGATCTCGGCCTTGATGTAGTTGGTAATTGATTCGTCCGAGCTTTCCGCAGGGGTGTTGATGAGCTTGCGGGCCAGGATACGCACCAGGTCGCTACGGCTGATAACACCCACCAGCTTGCCATTTTCCAGCACCGGCAAGCGCTTGATATGCTTTCGGAACATAAGCTGCGCCGCCTCGTCCACCCCGGTATCGGGGGTTACGAATACGGGGTTATGCGTCATCACGCCGGAAACATGGCGGGCATGGGTCTGCACATAGTCGGCCGCCACCGAGGAGGGCATGAGCAGCGATTTCAGCCACCCGGCCCGCGCGCCATCCGTCCCAATCTCGGCGCGGCGGAGCAAATCGCCTTCGGTCACTATGCCCACCAGCTTGCCTTGCTCATCCAGCACCGGCAGGCCGCTTATGCGGTGCGCCACCATAATGCGCGCGGCATCCGCCACCAGGCTGGC
>JAKBCX010000232.1 GCA_021807465.1 Pseudomonadota bacterium
CCCTTGCTGCCCTTGCTGGGGTTTTTGCGCGCGGCAGGCGTGCTCGCGGGGTGAGCCGCGGCGGCGTCCAGCACGTTCTGGATGGCCTCGATGGCTTGAGCATCCAGGTGGCGCAACTCGCGGGCCAGCCGGTTGGCCAGGGCGGTTTGCGCTGGGGTAAGCCCCGCCGCATTTAGCCGCACGCGCGGGCGCGAGGCTTTGGCGAGAGCCGTAAGCTCGTCGGCCTCGTCCCAGATAAGGCCGAAATACTGGCAAATTTGGTGAATAAGCCCGGCTGACGGGGTGCCGCGCCGCCCGTGCTCCAGGGCGGAGAGGTACGGGGCGGAGATTTCCAGCGCCGCCGCCATGTCGCGCTGAAGAATGCCGCGCGCCTGGCGGAGCTGGCGCAGTTTTTCGCCAAAGGGCGTCATGCCCTGGCTTGTCCAAAGGCCGTCACCGGCGGCGGCGCAGCAATATGCGCACAGAGCCGGTATTGGCGGCGTGCGGGTGGACCAGCGCCAGGATGAGCGGGCGCAGGCCGGGGGCGTTGAGCCAGTGCGGCAGCTCGCGGGCCAGAATCTCGCCCTTGCCGGTGATGATCTCGACGCAGCGCATGCCCGTGCCCTGGGCTTGTTCCAGGAAATTATGCACTTTGTGGTGCGCCCTGGCCGCCGTGTGGCCGTGCAAATCCAGCCTGGCTTCCACCCGCACCCGGCCCGTGGCGAAATTCTTCCAGCTTGCCTTGTCCAGCCCGGCGGGGACTGTGTTCACGCCCAGTTCGGGCGGGGGCAGGGCCAGGCTGGGTTTGGCTGCCACTGGTGGCGCGGGGGCGGGCGGCGATGCGGAGGGCGGTGGCGGTTCGGGCGGCAGAATCAGGGATGCGCGGCCGGGCATGAGCTTGGTGAGGGTCCGGCCATAGGCCGCCCAAATCCGCAAATCTTCCTCGGAAAGCCCGCGCCGCGCCATGCGCCGTTTTTGGGGCAGATCGGCGCGGCGGTCCAGTATGTAAGGCGGCTTATTCCTGGCCTGGCGGGGTTTTGAAAAACGCCGCGGCAGCGTCCTTATGCGCCCGCTTGGAGGCGATGGCCTGCTCCACGCGGGCGATTTCCGCTTGCAGCTCGGCCACGTAGGCGGCCAGCTCTTCTACGCCCAAAAGGTCCAGCGGGGGCGGGGTTAGTAATTTTTTCGGCCGCGGGGGCGGTTCATCGCCGGAAAATATCATGGAATGATCTTGACCTGAAGGTGGTGGGGGTTCCATACCGCGCGCAAGTTTAACTTGTCTCCCGCAGGCGAATGATTATCTCCGCATCGGGCCGCAAGGCCCGCGTGAGCAATCGCGCCTCTAGCGCCTCGAGAAGGTATGTTGTCCATGTCTCTGCCCCTTATGCCCAAAGCTACCGCAGTCTGGTTGATTGACAAGACCGGTCTTACCTTTGAACAGATTGCCGATTTTTGTGGCATGCACCCGCTTGAGGTGCAGGCGATTGCCGATGGCGAGGTGGCGCAGGGCATTAACGGCTACGACCCGGTGCTGAACAAGCAGGTGACGGCCGAGGATATTGCCCGCTGCGAGGCTAACCCGGCCCTGCGGCTGAAGCTGCTGGCTCCGCCCGAGGCCATGGCCAAGAAGCAGAAAGGCGGGCGCTACACTCCCGTGGCCAAGCGCAACGACCGCCCGGATGCCATTGCGTTTTTGCTGCGCAGCTACCCGCACCTAACCGACGCGCAGATTATCAAGCTGCTGGGCACCACCAAGGACACCATCCAGAAAATCCGCGACCGCTCGCACTGGAACGCGGCCAATATCAAGCCGCGCGACCCGGTGATTCTGGGGCTGTGCAAGCAGGCGGATTTGAATGACGCGGTGGCCGCCGCGAATGAGCGCCTGACCCGCGAGGGGCTGACCCCGCCAGCGCCGCCGTCATCCTCGGAAGCGGCGTAATCGCCAATAAAAAGGGGGCCTTTTGGCCCCCTTTTGCTGCCCGTGGCAGCGCGGTTCAGCTTCGCAGCCGTTCCATCTCTTCCTTCAAACGCAATTTCTCCAGTTTCATCCGCGCCAGCATTGTTGAGTCTGGGCTGGGGCGGCGGCCTTCTGCCGCAATCTTGAGTTCCAGGTTGGCATGACGCCCTTGCAGGGTCTCGAGATGCGATTGCAGGTTCATGGTGTCTCCTTTGAAACAGAGGATGACTTGGCCAGTCAGAGCCTGGGCTGGCCCCTGCGTGAGCGGGCCTGACCCAGACCTTGAAGGCTAATCCCGTTGCCACGGGAATGTCATCTAAAAAATGGGTTTGTTATGCTGCCATACTGGTTGCCCCGCCGGGTGTGGCGCTACGCCACAAGAGATGAGAATCGCAGCAAGTGGCTAAGATTCTGGTTTCAGGACGGAGGTTTTCCCTCTAAATGCTCCGTTCATGCTGACCGACAAAGATAATTTGCTGCGCCGCCTGCACGCTTTGCGTAGCGAGCACAGGGATTTGGACACCGTGATTGCCCGGATAACCGAGCACGGGCCTGTGGACCAGTTGCAGATTCAGCGGCTGAAGAAGCGAAAGCTGGGGTTGAAGGATGAGATTGCGCGATTGGAGAGCCGGTTGATCCCGGACCGCACGGCATGAGCAAGCCTTTGGTTGGGATTATCATGGGCAGCCGGTCTGACTGGCCTGTGATGGAGCACGCGGCGCAGATGCTGGAGCGGCTGGGCGTGCCGTATGAGGCGAAGGTGGTGTCGGCCCACCGCACGCCGAAGCGGCTTTACGACTATGCCAGCGGCGCCGAGGCGCGGGGGCTGAAAATTATTATTGCCGGGGCTGGCGGGGCCGCGCATTTGCCGGGCATGGCGGCGGCCATGACCAATTTGCCGGTGCTGGGCGTGCCCGTGCCGGCCACGGCGCTGCAGGGGCAGGATGCGCTGCTGGCCATTGTGCAGATGCCGGGCGGGGTGCCAGTGGGCACGTTTGCTATTGGTAAGCCTGGGGCGGTTAATGCGGGGCTGTTCGCGGCGTCTATCCTGGCACTTTCCGACCCGGCTTTGCGGGACCGTGTGGCGGCGCTGCGGGCGGCACAGACCGATGACGTGCCGGAGACCCCGGTATGATGCTGCCTCCTGGGTCCACTATTGGTATTATCGGCGGTGGGCAGCTTGGGCGTATGTCCGCCATGGCGGCGGCGCGGCTGGGTTACCGCACGCATATTTTCGCGCCGGAGTTCAAAAGCCCGGCTGCCGATGTGGCGGCGGGTGCGACGGTGGGGGATTACGGCAACCTTGCACTGGTGGAGCTTTTTGCCCGCGCGGTGAATGTGGTGACGTTCGAGTTCGAGAATTTGCCCGCGAATTCGCTGGAATTGCTGGAGACGCTGAAGCCGGTGCGGCCAGGGGCGAAGATTCTGCGCATCAGCCAGGACAGGCTGCTGGAAAAGCAGTTTTTGAATGATGCGGGTATTGCCACCGCGCCCTGGGCCAAGGTGGAAAGCGAGGAAGAGCTGGCGGCGGCGGTGGCGCGGCTGGGCCTGCCCGCCGTGCTGAAGACCACGCGGCTGGGTTATGACGGCAAGGGCCAGGCGATGCTGCGCACGCCGGAGGATTTGGCGGCGGCCTTCGCCCGGCTGGAGCCAAAACCGCTGGTGTTGGAAGGCTTCGTGAATTTCGCCGCCGAGATTTCCGTGATGGTGGCGCGCGGGCTGGATGGCACGGTGGTGGCCTTTGACGCGGTGGAGAACCGCCATAAGCACCATATTCTCGACCTGACCCTGGCGCCCGCCCCCATGCCGGTTACGGTGCTGGAAGAGGCGCAGCGCTTGGCCAGGACGGTGGCGGAAAAGCTGGAGCTGGTGGGGCTGCTGGGGGTGGAGATGTTCGTGACCGCCGATGGCGCGGTGCTGGTGAACGAGATTGCCCCGCGCCCGCATAATTCT
>JAKBCX010000233.1 GCA_021807465.1 Pseudomonadota bacterium
TCACCGGGGCGGAGATTGCCACGGGTGCAGTGCAAATTGATGCGGGGGCGGAGCTGCAGCTTGGCGCTGGCGGTGGTATTGGTGCCTTTACCGCGCCGGTTATTGAAAATAACGGGCTGTTGCTGGCCGATATTGGCACGTCTGGCACCATTGCCAGCGCCATTGCCGGTGCGGGCGAGCTGGTGGTGGCGGGCAGCGGCGCGGTGGCGTTGACGGCGGATAACCAATTCAGCGGCGGCGCTGTGCTGGATTCCGGTACGCTGGTGCTGGGCAATGCGGGGGCGCTGGGCATGGGGAACCTGTCGATCGTTGGCGGCACTTTATCTGGTGCCGCAAACGGCGCGGTGAATAATGGCATTGTGCTGGAGGGTATGGCTAATATCGGTGCCGGGGCGGGGCAGACGCTGGACCTGGCGGGACATATTTCCGGCTATGGTGGCGGTATACTCATCTCTCAACCCGGGCTGGTGTTGCTAGGCGGCGATAATAATTACACAGGTGGCACATATCTGGATGGCGGCGCGCTGGGCCTGGCTAATGAAAATGCGCTGGGGCAGGGCGGGGTGTGGCTTTACGCGGGCACGCTGCTGGGCGCGGGCGCTGTAGCTAATTCCGTTGCGCTATATGGCGCGGGTTATATGGGCGCGCTGGCCGGGCAGACGCTGGAGCTGACCGGGGCTATTTCTGGCTCTGGCAATATCATTGCCAATATGCCGGGCCTGTTGAAGCTGGGTGGCGCCAATGATTATTCGGGCGGCACCACGCTGGAAACGGGGGCCGCGGTTGAAGCGGGCAATGCCGATGCGCTTGGCGCGGGCGGCGTGAGTTTTGCCGGAGGCGGCACGTTGATTATTGGCCAAAGCGTGGCGCTGAGCGAGACAATAGAGGGGTTTGCCACGGGCGATACGATAGAGCTGGCCGGGTTTACGGCCAGCACGCTCTCTTACACCAGTGGCGTGCTTACGGCAGTGGATGCGCAGGGCCATATTGCCATGCTGGCGCTGGCGGGCGCGTATAGCAGCGCCGCCTTCACCTTCAGCACAGATGCGGCGGGAACCGAAATTGTGGTGTGCTATTTGCGCGGCACGCGCATTGCCACGCCAGGGGGAGAGACGGCGATTGAGCATCTGCACCCTGGCGATATGGTGATGGCGCAAGACGGGGCGCGGCGGATTAAATGGATTGGCGAGCAGCGTTACGCGCGCCGCTTCTTGCAGCGCGACGATAATATGCTGCCCATATGTATAAGCGCCGGGGCGCTGGGCGAGGGCGTGCCGAAGCGCGATTTATTCGTTTCGCCTGGGCACTCGATGCTGCTGGGCGGCGTGCTGGTGCTGGCCAGCGACCTTGTGAATGGAGTGACCATCACCCAGCATTGGGCGCCCGATGAGGTGCATTATTTCAACATCGAGCTTGAGACGCATGATTGCATTCTGGCTGAAGGCGCCTGGGCAGAAACCTATGCGGATTGCCCCGGGCTGCGCGCCAAATTCCATAACGCTGCCGATTTTTTCGCGCGCTACCCGGAGCATGTGGTGCCGGATACGCCGCTTCTCTGCGCGCCACGCCCGTTGGGCGGGGTGGAGCTGGCCGCCGCTTTGGTACCGGTTGTTGCACGCGCGGCGGAGGAGACCTCGTCCGGCCGGCTGCGCGGCTATGTGGAAAGCGTGACGCAGTGCGGGGTGGTTACGGGCTGGGCGCAGGATGAAGCCAACCCGGATTTGCCGGTGCTGCTGGAGATTCTGGCGGATGGGGTGAGGCTGGGCAATGTTTTGGCCAATTTACCACGCCCCGATGCGCGCGCGGCAGGATATGGCGCCGGGCGGTGCGGATTCTGCTTTCAGGCGCCGGCTGGCGCGGCTGTTACGGCGCGGCGGTTGGAGACGGGGGATGTTTTGCCGGTGCTGCGGGAGAGGGTGGCGGCTTGAGGTTGTTTGAAAAGTTTACTCTGTGCTGGTTGTCTCGCTCGTGACCATTCTTTGTGTCATTGCAAGCGCTGCGTGGCGATCCATTTTTCCGGCCATGAACGAAGCCTCTTGGTTTATCACGAAAGATGGATCGTCGCGCTTCGTTCGCGATGACAGTGCGGATGCCGCCACGGCGGCTTTTCAAACGATCTCTTGGACTCTTGATATTCTATCAAACGTGGTGTGACTTATCTCGTAAAAAACGCACAATTCATCGCGCTGCCGTGCCGTTGCGTGGACCATGCGCTTTCCAATTTCGGTCATCCCGCAAGCCCGCATTACGGCAAAAGAACCAAGATTCTCTGGCTGCGCGCCTGCTTCGATTATGTCGAGGTCCAGAAAATTAAAGCCGACTGACAGAAGGGCGTTGAGAGCCTCACGAGCGAAACCGTGGCCGTGATATTGTGTACCAAGCCAATATCCAAGGCTTCCGCGCCGCCGATCACTCTCGGTTTTGGTCAAGGTGAACCATCCTGCAAATGCCCCATTGCTTTTGAGCGTGATTGCACAGGGCATTGCTTCTCTTTGGCTTGCGGAATTTCTTGCCAGCTTGACCCTGCTTCGTGCCATTTCTGTTGTGAATGGGGCTGGCCACGAGGCGAGCCAATCACTTACCGCTTTCGTCATTAAGGCGGCAGTGCTTTCAGCATCTTTCTGCTCAACACAGCGTATGCGGAGACGGGCTGTTTCTATCGGCGGAAATGGGCCGGTACTCATGACGTTAACATGCGTTTCTTTGGTGCGGATTGCCAATATACGGGGCAATCATTTGTGATGCCGGGTAATGACTGATCAGCCCCCTACACGGCAACCGGCGTATCCGGCAGCGCGCCCCATTCCGCCCAGGAGCCGTCGTAAATGGCGGCTTCCGGCAGGCCGGCCAGAACCAGCCCCAACGCAAGCACGCAGGCGGTAACGCCCGAGCCGCAGGAGGCGATGAGCGGGTCGGCGCCATCGATGCCGTTATTGAAGAAGATTTCGTGTAATTTGTCCGGCGGTAGGAATTTGCCGTTATCCAGCAGCTCGGTGAAGGGCAGCGAGACGGCGCCTGGTATGTGGCCGCCGCGCATGCCGGGGCGCGGCTCCGGCACTTGGGCGTAAAAGCGCGCGGCGGCGCGGGCGTCGAGCATAAGGGCGGCGCGGCTTTTCAGGTTGTTGCGCATGTCTTCCAGGCTGCGCACCATTTTGGGGCGGAAGCTGGCGCTGAACTGGCCGGGCGTGGCGGGGGTGGGCGTGCCGCTTTGCGTGGGCTGGCCGGCAGCAATCCAGGCGGGCAGGCCGCCATCGAGCACCTGTACGTTATCGTGGCCGAACACGCGTAGCATCCACCACAGGCGCGGGGCGGAGAAAATGCCGCGCTGGTCGTAAACCACGATGCGGTCAGTTGAGGAAATGCCAAGCCCGGCCATGGCGGTGGCGAAAACCTCCGGGCTAGGCAGCATATGCGGCAAATCCGTGGTTTTATCCGCCACCTCGTCGATATCGAAAAACCGCGCGCCGGGAATATGCGCCTGGGTAAACAGGGCGCTTGCATCCTGCCCCTCGCTGGGCAGGTAGAAGCTGGCATCCAGCAGCTTCACACTGCCGGACGGCAGGGCAGCGAGTTCTGCTACCGAGATAAGTGGACTCACTGGCGCGAGGCCGCGACCAGGGCGCGCACACGATCGGCGGCGGTGGCGCCTTTAATAGCTTCGCGCCAGGCGAGTTCGGAAACACGCTGGTGTGCGGCCACGGCATCCTCCGCGCTGGTAATCATGGCCACGCCAGATTGCTGGTTGGGCGGCGCATCGGCGGGGAACGGGTTGATGGCAAGCGTGGCACGCTCGCGCGAGCGCAGCAGGGCGAACGGGCCGTTAGGCTCGCCATGTGCCATCAGGCCAAGCTGCAGGCCGATCGGCTCGCTTTCCATCAGGTTGGCCA
>JAKBCX010000234.1 GCA_021807465.1 Pseudomonadota bacterium
CAGCAGCAGGCGCAGGCTGAAGCGCAAGCCCAGGCCGAAGCCGCCAAGGCCGCCACCGCCGAGAAGGCCGCGCAGGAGGCCGCCGCGCAGCAAGCCGCGGCAGAGGCCGCCGCGCAAGTGGCCGCCCAAGCCGCAGCCGAAAAAGCCGCGCAGGAGGCCGCGGCACAGGCCGCCGCCGAGAAGGCCGCGCAGGAAGCCGCCGTCAAGGCAGCGGCTGAAAAAGCCGCACAGGAAGCCGCCGCGAAGGCGGCCCAGCAAAAGGCCGCTCAGGAGCAGACGGCCAAACAAGCCGCAGCCAAGGAAGCAGCCAAAGAAGCCGAACAAGCGGCGCAAGAGGCTGAAGCCGCTCAGGCCGCGCAGAAAGCTCAAGAGGAAGCCGCCACCAAGGCAGCTCAGGAAGCCGCGCAGAAGGCCGCACAGGAGAAGGTTGCTAAAGCCGCCGCCGACAAGGCCGCCAAGCAAAGCCAGGCCGCCGCCAAACAGGCTGCTGCGGCCGCCGCTGCCGCCGCAGCCCAGGCTCGCCCCGCCGTTAGTGCTCCAAACGTAACAGCCGAGACCGCCAGCGTTGATGAAGCCGACAAGCTGACCGAAGCCGCAAACGCGCCGGCGGCCAAGCAAACGGCCAAGACAAATGAAAAAACCGCTCAGAAAAAGGCAGCCCCGCCCGCGCCGCCGCCAGCCCCCACGCCGCTGAGCGGCGCCTCGTACGAGGATTTCTCCATGGGCAAAACCCGCCTGCCTTCGGATGCCTCCACCAGCACGAAGGATGCTTCCGCCATGGCCGCGGCCGCCAAGTCGCATAATGCCAAGACTCTATCCAACACCGTCATCAAATCGGCGGGCGGTAACGATATTGGCTATTATTATCTTGGCGTGGCCGCGCAGCAGGCCGGAATGTATAGTGCGGCGCGGACCTATTACCGGCTCTCGCTGCTGCATAGCCAGATCAACAATCCGCCTCCGGTCTGTTCCCCCGGTCATGCGGAATCTTATGAGCCCAGCCTGTGCCACGGTATTGTTCTGCCCAGCCGTGCGGAACGCGCCCTGGCCACGTTGCCGAGTAACTAAACCACAAGTTCCCGGGCGCGGCTGCGCCCGGGATTTCAGCCAAGCCGAAGCAGCTCCAGCCCGTTACCGTTCAGCCAATCATTGGCCTTATCGCGGTGCGGTGTAAGCGTGGCGGTTAGCGCCCAAAACTGGTGGCCATGGTTCATGTGCCGCAAATGCGCCACCTCGTGCGCCACCACGTAATCCTGCACAAAGGCGGGCGCGCAGACCAGGCGCCAGCAAAAGGCCAGCGTGCCATCTGGCGCGCAAGATCCCCAACGCGTGCGCGTGTCCTTAATCCGCACGGCGCGCATCTTTAAATTCGCCAGCCCGGCCTTTTCCGCCGCCAGCGCCGTAAGATTCTGCCGGGCCATGCGCTTTAGGCAATCGGTAAGGCGCCGGGCCAGAAATTCCGGCTCGCCGGCCACGAAAATCTGTCCCGCCTCAATCCACGCCCCGCCGCGCCCGCCGGGCACCGGCACCACCAGATGCGGCACGCCGCCCACCGGCACCTCGGCCCCGGCGGCAAAGCGCACGGGGCGGGGCAGGGCGGCCAGCCTTTCCGCCGCCCACTCCTCGTGCTGGCGCAGCAGCGCCAGCCCCGCCTGGCGCGAGACCCGCATGGGTAAGGTGACGAGAATCCCGTCGAATTTCGGGTCTATACGCAGCGAGATTTTGCGCGCCCGCGCTGAGCGGCGGAACGCCACCGCGGTTAACACGCCCGCCACCGGCAGCATTTCGGTGGTCTGGGCCTCCAGTTTCATTTGCGCGCCCGTTTCGGCATCTGCGCCGGCCAATCCACCAGATGATGCTCCAGCCGCCCAGCCTCACGCTCGCTCACACAGCGCCCGGCCACCGAGGCCCCGGCCTCTATCACACTTTCCGCCCGGCCCGAGCGCAGCGGGTGCCATGCGGGCAGATCCTTGCCTTCCGAAACCAGCCGGTACGCGCAGGAAGGCGGCAGCCAATCTATTTTGCGTAGCCGCTTAGGCGTGAGCTGCACGCAATCTGGCACAAGCTCGCGCCGGTTTTTGTAGCTGGAGCAGCGGCCCGTGTTTACGTCCAGCAGGCGGCAAGCCACGTTGGTGAAGCTCAGCTCGTCCGTCGCCTCGTCGCGCAGCTTGTGCAGGCAGCAGCGCCCGCATCCGTCGCAAAGAGATTCCCACTCCGCACGGCTCATCTCCGCCAATGATTTTTCACGCCAGAACACCATTCTGCCCCCAGGATACAAGCTGGCCGCGGGGCGTGGCAAACGGAAACGGGCTTTACAGAATTAAACCGCCACGCCATTGCGGCGGCGCGGTATGGCATGGCAGAATTGCGCCATGCAGCGACGCGCCATCCTTACCGGAC
Source organism: Pseudomonadota bacterium (assembly GCA_021807465.1). Classification (GTDB taxonomy): domain Bacteria; phylum Pseudomonadota; class Alphaproteobacteria; order Acetobacterales; family Acetobacteraceae; genus Acidocella. The sequence goes on from JAKBCX010000234.1 coordinate 2,401, forward strand.
TCCCCCTTGCCCTGGCTCTGCCCCGGGCCGCCTTTGCCGCTGATTATGCAAGTTTTCTCTACAGGCTGCGCAGCCGGGCGCTGGCCGATGGCATTCCCAGCGGCGTCGTTTCTCAGGCGCTGAACGGGCTTACCGCGCCCAACCCCACGGTGCTGAAGCTGGACCACCATCAGCCAGAATTTACCGAAACCTTCGCCACCTATTCCTCTCATGTGCTCAACGCCACGCGCATTGCCAATGGCCAAGCCAAATATGCGGATACGCGCTCGCTATTGGCGGCCATTACCAGCCGCTTTGGTGTTGCCGCCGGGTCCATGCTCGGTATCTGGGGGCTGGAGACTAATTACGGCGCCTCGCAGGGCGATTTCTACGTTATCGACGCGCTGGCAACCCTGGCCTGGGACCGCAACAGCAGCTATTTCGCGCGTGAAGCGGTGAAGGCGATGCAGATTATAGCCAGCGGCGATGCGCCGGTGGGCCAGCTTACCGGCTCTTACGCCGGGGCCATGGGGCAGCCGCAATTCATGCCCAGCGTCTATCTCTCTACAGCCATTTCCTTTTCGGGGCATGGCGCGCCAGACATTTGGCATTCCAATGCCGACGCTCTGGCCTCCATGGCTAATTATCTGGTCAAGGCCGGGTGGCGGGCCGGTCAACCAGCCTCGGAACCCGTTTACGCTCATCTCGCCTCCGCCGATGGCACGGGGCGCGCGCATGTCCGCACCCTGGACTACTGGCTCAACCTCGGCGTGCAGCGGCTACCAGGCGCCGTTCCACTGCCCAGCGATACCCCCGCCGCGCTCATTCTGCCCGATGGGGTCCAGGGCCAAGCCTTCCTCGCCTATCATAATTTCTACGTCATCCGCCGCTACAACCCTTCCGATTTCTATGCCCTGGCGACGGATGCGCTGGGCCGCGCCATTCTCGCATGATTAACAGGTTCGTCCTCGCCCTTTCCGCGCTGCTTGCAAGCTGCGCCCGGCCTGTGCCGCCGCCGCCCGGCCCGGTTACGTTTACGGTGGGCAACCCGTACCAAATTGGCGGTGAGTGGCGTTACCCGCGCGATTACAACGATTATAACGCCACCGGCCTGGCCACGATCATCGACCCCGCAACCGCGCCCGCCTACACGGCGGATAATGAACGTTTCGACCCCAACGCACTCGCCGCCGCCAGCCCGGTGCTGCAGCTTCCCTGCATTGTCACCGTCACCAACCTCGTCACCGGGCAATCTATCGATGTGCGGGTGAATGACCGTGGTCCGAACATTCCGGGGCGTATCCTTGCTGTAACGCCGCGCGTGGCGCGCATGCTCAATTTCCCGGCGGGCGGCGTGGTCGAGGTTCAGGTCGCGCTCAACCGGCCCCTTTCCATGCGGCTTGCCAGCCTGCTGGGCCAGGGGCCAAAACTTACCGCCGCGCCCGTTGCCGGCATTACCGCGCAGGCGCTGGGCGCGCCGGGCAGCGGGGCAGAAGGCGCC
>JAKBCX010000235.1 GCA_021807465.1 Pseudomonadota bacterium
ATGGCGAGCGCGGCACGGCCTGCATTCCAGGGCGGGAGCTGGAATTCCAGGCAGGCATCATGCGCGCCACGGATTACGCCACAGCCCTGGATTGCCGGCGCATAAACTGCCTGGCGGGCAATCTGCCCGCGGGCGCCGATGCCGCAACCTGCCGCGCGCTGCTGGTGAATAATCTGCGCCTGGCCGCAGATGCCTTTGCCCCGCACGGCATTACCTTGCTGCTGGAGCCGCTCAACCAGGTGGATAATCCATCCTTCATCCTCCACGGCACAGAGGATGCGCTCAGCATCATCCGCGAGGCGGACAGGCCCAACCTCGCTTTGCAATTCGACACCTACCACAGCGCCATGGCGGGCGAGGATGGCAGCCATATGCTCGCCCGCCATATGGGGCAAATTGGCCACATCCAAATTTCCGACTGCCCGGGCCGCGGCGCGCCGGGCACCGGCGCGCTGGATTTCGCGCGGTTTTTCGGCACGATCTCAGAACTTGCCTACCGGGGCTGGATCGGCTGCGAATATAACGGTACCGCACCGGATTTTTCCTGGATGCGGCGTTACGCGCTCAATCCGTAACCCAGTTTGCGCATTACCTCGCCATGCGCATCTTCTATGCGCCGCACTTGCGCTGGGCTTAAACGCGCGCGCCATTGCTCCGCCTTGCCTGTGCGAAAAAACCGGCCGCCCTGCCCGGCGGCGCGGTAACCCTCCGCCGCTTCCTGCCCGGCCAGAATGTCGAATCCGGAAAACCCGATGGCGCGCTTCAACCGCGCCGCATCCACCTCGCCCGTGCCAAGAAACCGTATGATACGGGCGAAGTAGCGCTCCGGCTCGGCCAGCAAATCCTCATAGCGCACCAGCAATCTTTTGGGCGCGGCCACCCAGGAGAGCACATGCTCCGACCAGCTTGATAATAGCTCGAAAACCTGTTGCGAATCCGTGCTCGCGGTGCCGGGCGCGTTCATGAAGGTGATGACTTCATCAATATCCTGCCCCGAGTAGGCGGCGTAGGACAGAGCCACGTCGCGCGGGTCGCGCACAATATACACCGCCCCCGCCGTGTGCGCCGGTGTGCAGAGCGGCACGCCATGCATGGTCAGGTTGGCGTTATGCGTCTTCACGAATACCAAATCGGGGTGCAGGCGTGTGAGTTGCTCGTGCACCGCCGGGCGGCGCTGCTGAACCTGCGCGGTGGTCAGCCCCGCCGCATCCGGCCCGAAAAACGCCAAAGCTGGTTCGGCCACCGAGAAATCCACCAGGCTGTTGATGCTGTGCGGCGATTTTGCATCGGTTATGTAATTATGCAGAAATACCCGCACCCAGGTGTTGCCAGATTTCGGGTAGGAGGCCAGCCACACAATCTTGCCCATGGCGGCTGGCTCCCTGTTTACGCGGCCTCAGCCTCGGCGGAACGCTCCGCGCCGAAGAGGAAGTCGATATCATCGGCATTGAAGGCCAGCCCGCCGCCTTCTTGGAAGGCGATGGAGGCAAGCTCTGCCTTGCGCTGTTGCAATTCGAGAATCCGCTCCTCAACCGTATCAGTCGCAATGAGCTTATACACGAACACGGATTTGGTCTGGCCGATACGGTGGGCGCGGTCAGAAGCCTGGGCTTCCACCGCCGGGTTCCACCATGGATCGTAATGAATCACGGTATCGGCCGAGGTAAGGTTAAGCCCGCGCCCGCCCGCTTTAAGCGAGATAAGGAAGAGCGGCACCTTGCCGGCCTCGAAAGTCTGCACCGGCGTCGCACGGTCGCGCGTATCGCCGCGCAACTCCACGAAGGGAATACCCGCCTCGTGCAAACGCGGCTTGATAAGGTCGAGCATGGAGGTGAATTGCGAGAAGACGAGAATGCGCCGCCCTTCCGGGATCAGCTCCGAGACCATCTCCATCAAATCGTCCAGCTTGGCCGAACTTTCCGTGCCGCGTGAATTGCCCAGCCGCACCAAGCGCGGGTCGCAGCAGGCCTGGCGCAGCTTCAGCAGCGCATCCAGCACAATCACGCGGCTCTGCGCCAGCGTGCGCTCGGCCATCTGCTCGCGCACCGTCTCGTACAACGTGCCGCGAATGGTCTCGTACAATTCACGCTGGTCGGGTGCCAAGGTAATGCGGCGCAGGATGGTATGTTTCGGCGGCAATTCTGTCGCCACCTCCTGCTTGGTGCGGCGCAGAATGAAGGGAGATATACGTTGCACCAACTGCGCGCGGCATTCCGGGTCGCCATTCTTTTCAATGGGTGTGCGGAAGCGTTTAGTAAAGCCGCGCCTGTCGCCCAATAACCCCGGCATGAGGAAGGCGAATTGCGACCAAAGCTCGTCGAGATTATTCTCGATGGGTGTGCCGGAGAGGCAGATTTTGTTGGTTGTTTTAAGCTGGCATACGGCCCGCGTGGCGCGCGCCTCGGGGCTTTTAATCGCCTGCGCCTCGTCCAGCACCACCAGATGCCACGGCAGATGCTTCATCACTTCAATATCGCGGGTCAGCACCGTGTAGGTTGTCACAACGACATTCACATCGTCCAGATTCTCGCGCTTCTCGTGCCGCTCCAGCCCATGCAGCACCGCCGTGTTAAGGTGTGGCGCGAATTTGCTAAGCTCCGCCGTCCAGTTCGCAATCAGCGAGGTAGGCACAACAATAAGTGCTGGCGAAGTCAGCCGCCCTTCCGCATGTTCCACGCAAATATTGGCGATGGTCTGGGCGGTTTTGCCCAGGCCCATATCATCGGCCAGGAACCCGCCCAGCCCGTGGCTGGCCAGATGCTGCAACCAGTCCACACCGTATTGCTGGTAAGGGCGGAGTTGGCCCTTGAAGGTTTCTGGCACCTCAACCGGAATGATCTCCGGTTCGCCCCGGAAGCGCTCGACATAAGCCTCGATATCCGCCGCATTGGCCCAGGAGGTTGTAAGCACATCCTCCAGTTCCAGCACCGTGGCGGCAGCACCCATGGGCAGCACCAGTGTTTTTTCCGCCGTGCGTCCCGCCGCCTCTATCAGGTCGCCCATCACCGCCAGCAGGCGTTTGATGCGCTCCGCCGGCAGCTTGATTACGCGGCCATCATCCAACGAGGTGATGATCTCGCCTTCAACAATCTGCGCCGCCTCAATGCCGCCGCGCGCCAGCAAATGCTCCAGAATGGGCAGAAGCGGGTGGCGCTCGCCGTCGATCTCGATGCCGAATTCCAGGCTGAACGTGCCCTTCTCGCCATCCTCCACCGTCACGTCGATATTGCCGACATTCTCCGCAAGTTGCGGGCCGAAATTCGCGTCTATATGGCTCTGCCAGCCCAACGCGGTAAGCTCGGGTATTCTTACGGCAACAAAATGGTGCCATTTGCTCGCCGCATCCTGCCCGCGGAAGGTAAGCACGCGCTGGCCACGGGCGGATTTACCGTCCGCCACGCGCATCTGCACCAGCCCATCGGGGCGCAGCGCATCAAGCGCCTCGCCCTCCGCCGCCACGTCGCGGCGGATAAAGGCAATCTGCCCGCCGGAGCGGATGCGGATGAACTGGTTCTCATCCGCGCCATCCACGCGCACGCCGCCATAGTCGAAATCCAGCGTCAGCACGTCGATCATGCGCGGGCGGTTGAACTCATCCGGCCCATGCACGCGGCGCAGGTGCAGCACAGGGGTGCAGGCGCGCTCCAGCACCGTGGCCCCGGCCTCTGGCGCATCGGGCATAACGGGGGCGATAATGACGGCCGGGCGCGGGCGGCGCCCCGTGGCGCGTATGCGCGGCGGGGGGGGCGGACCGGGCGGGCGCTCGCGGGCCGGAATGATCGTATCGATCATGCTCTTCGGCTCGGGCTTGCGCAGCTCGGGGAATTTGGCCAAGGCAGACAAGGCCGTGGCGGCCAGATGCCGGCAGC
>JAKBCX010000236.1 GCA_021807465.1 Pseudomonadota bacterium
CGTCTCGTCGGAAACAGGCTCGCGCCCCAGGTCAATGCCGGCAAACCGCCGCATCACCTCAGAACCGTAGAGTGAACCGCCCCATGTTTGCCGCTGATCCGCCCGAAGACCTGCCAGCCGCGGCTGGCCCACCCATGCGGGCGGTGGGTATCGCTGGCAAATCCGCTAATACACCACGTTGGTTTTTCCGTGCTGGGCGATCCAATGACGCAGCGTGCACAGAAATGAAATTCTTTCTTCGTAATGACTTTCAGCGTAGCGCGTCGTTTTTTTTAGTCACCTTCAATTTCTTCAGCGCCACCCAAATCGCATTGATGTGAACACCGAAATGCGCCGCACGTTCCTTCAATGAGGCGTCCGGAAAGTCGCGCACATGGGCGGCAAGCGCTGCCTTATCCAACTTGCGCCGGCGCTCCAGGGCAGGCCTGGGGTGTAAATCCGGCGCATTGAGCCAGCGATGGATTGTCGTCCGGCCAACCTGAAACAACGCCGCTGCTTGCGTCAGGCTGCCACCACCACGCACGAAACCAACAACCCGTTCACGCAAATCAACGCTATAGCTCAAGGCCAACCTCCATCAGATGGCCAAATACTACAATAATCCGCTATTAATTGGAATCACTTTAAAACTGCCCTTCCGCTATCGGCCCACTCCCGCCAAAATGCGAACGCTCACCCCCATCACCCCAACGCCGCGCGATAAGCCCGCCACCCCCCATGGGCGGTAATGTCTTCGGCACCTTCCAGCGCGTAGGCCTCGCATAAAAACCCAGGGTGGATGCTGCCATCGGCCAGTGTAACCTTGCCTATGCCCATGGGCGCGGGCAGGGCGGCCACGAATTTGCCGAAGGCTTCCGCCGTCAGCGCCCATACCTCCACCGCTATGCCGGCGCCCGCAAAGCCGGGGCAATGGGCCAGGCCGGGTTTGGGCGGGGTGGTGGCCAGGGCGAAGAGTTTGTAATCGGGCGCGGTGCGGGTGGTGGCCACCAGCCGGGCATCCAGCGCCGTAAGCTCGTGGTTGAGCACCATGCCGGAGAGATGCGCCCCGGCAACCACGATGGTGACCTCTGGCTTTGGCGCGGGCAGCCTTGTTTGCGGCACGGCCTTGGTTATGCCCGCGCCAGCGCCCAGCGCGTGGTGCAGCGCATCGGCCAGGGCGGCCAGGGCGGCATCGGCAAAGGCGGGGCCGATGAGGGTTACCCCCGCGGGCAGGCCGCTGGCGCCAAACCCGGCGGGCAGGGCGATGGCGGCAAGGTCCATGAAATTCACGAAATTGGTGTAAAGCCCCAGCTTGCTGTTGGCGCCGATCGGGTCCGCCTGCATCTGCGCCACGGTAAAGCTGGTGGGGGCGGTGGGCAGCAGCAGAATATCCACCTTGGCCAGCTCCGCGCGGGCCAGGGTTTTCAGCCCCGCCTGCTTGTGCTGGGCCTCGAACAAATCCACGGCGCTGTATTTGGCGGCACCTTCCAGAATGCTGCGCACGGCGGGGTCGATGGCGCCCGGGCTGCGCGCGAAGAAATGCTTGATGCCGGTGAGGCGCTCGGCGGCGAAGGCGCTGCCATAGAGCATGGCGGCGATTTCCAGGAATGGCGCGTAATCTATTTTTACCAGCGTCCAGCCCAGTTTTTCCGCCCGGGCCAGCGCGGTTTCGTAAAGCGCCGCAGCCTCGGCATTGCCGAAGAATTCACGCGCGGCGGCGGGCAATATGCCCGCGCGGGGCTTGGCGGGCAGCGCGCGGTTTTGCACCGGGCGGGAATAAGGGTCGCCGCCATCGAAGCCCTCGGCCGCGCGCAGCACGGTAAGCGCATCCGCCGCGCTGTTGGCGAAGATGCTGATGCAGTCCAGGCTTTGGCAGGCGGGCAGCACGCCGGTGGCGGGGATGCGGCCAATGGTGGGTTTGAGGCCGATAATGTTGTTGATGCCGGCGGGCACACGGCCGGAGCCTGCGGTATCGGTGCCCAGAGAAAAAGCGGCCAGCCCGGCGCCTACCGATACGGCGGAGCCGGAGGAGGAGCCGCCGGAGATGTATTCGGCATTAAACACACAGCGTGGCGCGCCATGGGGCGAGCGCGTGCCGTTAAGCCCGGTGGCGAACTGGTCGAGATTTGCCTTGCCCAGCAAAATGGCCCCGGCGGCGCGCAGCCGGGTGACGGCAACGGCATCCTTGGCGGGGGTGAAGGCGAATTCCGGGCAGGAAGCCGTGGTGGGCAGCCCGGCAACGTCTATATTATCCTTCACCACGAAAGGGATGCCGAAAAGCGGCAGGCGGTTGAGATCGTCCAGACTTAGCGCGGCGGCCTGGGCGAGGATTTCGGCCTCGCTGGGGCGGGAGATGAAGACGGCCTTATCGGGGAAAGCGGCTATACGCTCCAGCAGCGCGGTTATAAGCTGCACGGGGGTAAGGGTGCCAGCGTGGTAGGCGGCGTGGATTTGCGAAATTTCGAGCAATTCGAGCTTCATGCGGCGATGACTCCCAGGCGTTGACCGGCGCGCACGAGTTGCCCCTTGGCGCCGGAAAGCGTGTGCAGAACACCAGAGGCCGGGCTGCGCACCTGCACCTCCATCTTCATGGATTCGATAATCATGATGGGATCGCCCGCCGCGACTTTCGCGCCTGGCTCGGCCAGAACCTGCCAGATGCTGCCCGGCACGGGGGCGGTTATGGCCCGCTCGCCGGGGGTCAGCGGGGTTTCCTCTTGCGGCGGCGCGGTTTCTATCTCCTCGAACGTGTTCAGCCCTTTGGCGGCCCAATCGGCACGCTCGGCGGCGAAGGCGGCTCGCTGCGTGGTCTGGAAAGTGGCGATGGACTCTGCATTGGCGGCGCAAAAAGCCTTGTAGTCCGCGAGCGAGAACTTCTGCTCCTCGATGCGGATTTCGTACTTGCCGTGCAGGAATTTCTCGCGCGCGTCTTCAAGCTCTTCAGTGCTTACCTCGAAGAAACGGATTTGGTCGAAGTGGCGTAAAAGCCAGGGGTGGCCGGGCGCGAAGGGCGGGGTTTCGCGGTGCGTGTTCCATACCTGGATGGTGCGGCCGAAAAGCTGGTAACCGCCCGGGCCTTCCATGCCGTAGATGCACATATAGGCGCCGCCAATGCCCACGGCGTTTTGCGGTGTCCAGGGGCGGGCCGGGTTGTATTTGGTGGTCACCAGCCGGTGGCGCGGGTCGTACGGTGTGGCCACGGGGGCGCCGAGATACACATCGCCCAGGCCGAGCACGACATAGGACGCATCGAAGATGATGCGTTTTACATCCTCGATGCTGTCCAGCCCGTTAATGCGGCGGATGAACTCGATATTATCCGGACACCAGGGCGCGTTGGGGCGCGTGGTTTCCTGGTATTTGCGCATGGCGAGCTGGATTTGCGGATCGTTCCAGGACAGCGGCAGATAGAGCGTGCGGCTTTTCACCACCATCTCTTCCGGCGCGGGCAGGGCGGGCAGCGTGGCTTCGAGCGCCGCGAAAACCTGCTGGCGCGAGATGAGGGAGGAGTCGAAATGAATTTGCAGCGAGCGTATGCCGGGGGTGAGGTCGATAACCCCGGCGATTTGTTGCGATTCCAGCGTATCGCGCAAGGCCTGGGCGCGCAGGCGCAGCTCGAAATCCAGCGCCATTTCGCCAAATTCGATGAGCAAATCTTCGTCGCCCGCGCGGCGGATGGTTACATCGCCATGTGTGGCGAGGATGGCCGGCTCGTTATCGGCGCGGATGAAGCGCAGCCTGTCGCCGGGCCTGAGCTGGCCCATCTTCCATAAATCGCCGCGCGTAATCACGGCGGGGCAGACAAAGCCCCCGAGCGAAGGGCCGTCTGGGCCGAGCAATATGGGCATGTCGCCGGTGAAGTCGAT
>JAKBCX010000237.1 GCA_021807465.1 Pseudomonadota bacterium
CGCGGCCAGTGTCCTTGGTGCCGACCCAGGGCAGGGCGGGGTCCAGCGCGTCGCAGCGGTTGAGGAACACGGTGCCGGTGGCCACGCGGTCGCCGATGGATTCGGCGGCGGCCAGGTCGCGGGTGAAGATGGCGGCCGTTAGACCGTAGGAGCTGTCATTCATCATGCGGATAGCGTCTTCATCGCCCTTCACCTTCATGATGCCGACCGTGGGGCCGAAGGTTTCCTCGGTCATGAAGCGCATGGAATGGTCCACGTTCACCAGGATTTGCGGCGCGAGATAGGCGGTGCCGGCGGCATCGGCCTCGAAGCGGCTTGTGTCGATAAGCGGCTTGGCGCCTTGGGCGATGGCATCCTGCATTTGCGCGCGGATATTGGCGGCGGCCTTGGCGGTAACCACGGGGCCGAGATTCGTATCCTGCTGCAGCGGGTTGCCCAGCCGGTAGGCGTTGGTGAAGTTCACGGCGTGCTCGACGAATTCGTCGTACACGCTCTCATGCGCGTAGATGCGCTCGATGCCGCAGCAGCACTGGCCGGAATTGAAGATGGCGCCATCCATCAGCGTTTCGGCGGCGAATTTAACATCGGCATCCGGGCGCACATAGCCGGGGTCCTTGCCGCCCAGCTCCAGGCCGACGGAGATGAAGCGGTCCGCCGCGGCGCGCTGCACCAGATGCCCGGTGGCGACCGAGCCGGTGAAGTTGACGTGGTTGACGCGGCTATCCTTGATGAGCGCTTCCGCATCCTGGTTGGTGAGATGCAGGAACTGGAACACGCCCTCGGGCAGCCCGGCCTCGGCGAAGGCCTGGGCGAAGCGCTCGGCGCAGAGCTGGGTTTGCGGCGCGTGCTTCAGCACCACCGCGTTGCCGGCCAGTATGGCGGGGACGACGGAATTGACCGTGGTGAGCAGCGGGTAGTTCCAGGGCGCGATGACGAACACCACGCCGAGCGGCACGCGCTTGACATAGCGCTTGAAGCCGGGCTTCGGCCCGGGGTCGAGATCGGCCAGGCCCGCCGGGGCTTCGTCGATCATGAAATGCGCGCGCTCGACGCAGGAGCGGACCTCGTTGGGGGTCTGGCTGATGGGGCGGCCCATGGACCAGGAAATTTCCAGCGCGATTTCATCCGTATGGTTGAGCAGCGCGGCGCAGAAGCGGCGGCAATATTCCTGGCGCTGTTCTAGCGTGGTGAGCGCCCAGGCGGCCTGGGCTTTTACCGCACGGTCGAAAGTGGCGTTGATCTGCGCGGCGGAGGCGAAGGGGCGCTCCACATACACGCTGCCGTCAACGGGGGTGATGGTCTGTTGTACGTTCATTTTGTCTCTCCTGGTGCGCGCGTGTGCACCCATAGCTCATGGCCAGCATAACAAATGCCGGCCAAGCACGCCGGGATGAGAAAATACATGACCCTGAACAACAAAATAACCCCCAGCGCCTCGGCGGGGGGCAGGTATGCGGAAAGCCCGAGCAGCAGCACCGTGTCGAACACGCCCACGCCGCCGGGGATGCCGGAAAACAGCCCGGTGCCGAACCCGGCGAGGTAGATGCTGAGCACATCGAGGTAAGAGAGGCCGGGGGTGGCGGGCAGAAGCGTGTAGAGAATGGCGCAGGAGCTTGAGATGTCGGCGCAGGAGAGCAGGATTTGCGCGCAGGCCAGCCGCGCGCCCGGCAAGGCGATGCGGCGGCCAAAAAGGGGAACCGAGTCCCGGCCCCGCGATGCCACGACGTAAGACAAGGCAAGCCCCGCCAGCGCGGCGCCCGCCAGCCGCAGCGTGAGCGGGGCGGTATTGCCAAAAACCGGCACGGCGGCGGGGTCGAACAGCAGCAGCAGCCCCAGCATTGTGGAGAGGCCGAGCGCGAAATTAGTGCCCGAGAGCGCCATGATGCGGCCAATGCCCGCGCTTGGCACGTCCCATTGCGCGTAGAGCCTAAACCTTATGGCGGCGGATGAGATGGCGGGCGCGCCCAGCACATGGCTGAGCGCGTAGGCGCAGAACGAGGCCAAGGCGACGCGGCGCAAGCGCAGGCGGGGGAATTTTTCGCTGCGCCGGGCGAAAATGATGCCCGGTACGTCGTAAACGGCCATGATGCCCATGGCGATGCAGAGCAGCAGGCCAGCCTTTACAAGCTGGTGGCGCGGCGTGCCGGCGAAGGCGGTCAGGACTTCGCCCAGCCCGACCTTGCGGAGCGCGTGGTGCAGCCCGGCCACCGCCCCCGCCAGGACCAGCAGGCCCAGGACGGGGGGGAGGTATCGCAGGAGTGCTCTTCTGCGCGCGGCCAGGACTCAGCCCCGGGCCAGCGCGCCCTCGATGAGGGCGATGGTGCGCTCCACACCGTAAAGCGCGATGAAGCCGCCGAAGCGCGGACCTTCCGTGGTGCCGAGCAGCACCTGGTAAAGGCAGTCGAACCAGGTTTTGAGTGGCGCGAACGGGTGGCGCTTGCCGATGGCATAGACGAGGTTCTGCAGCTTCTCCGCCGCCGTCTCGCCCGGGTATTGGGCCTGCTCGCCGGCTTTCAGGCTTTCCGCCAGGTCCAGCAGCGCGCCGCGCTCCACCTCGGTGGGGGCGCGGTACTGCTTGGCGGGGGCCACGAAGTCGCGGTTATAGGCGATGGCGTAATGCACCAGCTCGGCCAGGAACGGGTAGGTCTCGGCATCGGCGCCGGGGATGTAGGCGCGGATGAAGCCCCAGAGCATGTCCGGGCTGTCGGCATTGATGACCGAGGCCAGGTTGAGCAGCATGGTGAAGCCGATGGGCGAACCGGCATGCGCGGGCAGCTTGCCGCCATGAATGTGCCAGGCCGGGTTGTCGTGCGGTTTTTCGGCCGTGGGCAGGGTGGCGGCGGCGTTGATGTAGTCATCCGTCGCGCGGGGGATGACATCGAAGAACAGCCGCTTGGCGCGCTGCGGGGCGTGGTACATGAACTGCGCCAGCGATTCCTTGGGCGCGTAGGTGAGCCATTGCTCGATGGACAGGCCATTACCCTTGGACTTCGAGATTTTCTGGCCCTTATCGTCCAGGAACAACTCGTAGGTGAGGTTGACGGGCGGCTCCTTGCCCAGGGCGCGGCAGATGGCGGAGGATAGTTTCACGGAATCGATCAGGTCCTTGCCGGACATCTCGTAATCGACATCGAGCGCGTACCAGCGCATGGCCCAGTCGGCCTTCCATTGCAGCTTGGCGGAGCCGCCGGTTACCTCGGTCTCGTACTTGGTGCCGGTGTCCGGGTCGGTCCAGAACACGGTGTTGCTGGCTGTATCTATCTGGTCGATGGGCACCTGCATGACCACGCCGGTGCGCGGGTGGATGGGCAATATGGGCGAATAGGTGGCGCGGCGCTCCGGCCCCAAAGTGGGCAGGATGATGTTGACGATTTCATCGTGGTGGTGGAGCACATGCAGCAGCGCGGCATCAAACCGGCCGGAGCTGTAATAATCGGAGGCCGAGGCGAATTCGAATTCGAAGCCGAACCTATGCAGGAATTCCTGCAGCATATTGTTGTTATGCGCGCCGAAGCTCTCGAACTTGCCGAACGGGTCCGGGATGCGGGTGAGCGGCTTGCCGAGATGGCTTTGCAGCATGTCCTTGTTGGGCACGTTGCCGGGCACTTTGCGCAGCCCGTCCATGTCGTCGGAGAATGCCAGCAGGCGCGAGGGCAGGCCGGTGAGATCGGTGAATGCCTTGCGTACCCAGGTGGTGCGCGCAACCTCGCCAAACGTGCCGATATGCGGCAGGCCGGACGGGCCGTAGCCGGTTTCGAACAGAGCGTGGTCCTTGCCTTTCTGTTTCAGCCGCGCGGCGATGCGTTCAGCTTCACGGAAGGGCCAGGACAGGGAGGTTT
>JAKBCX010000238.1 GCA_021807465.1 Pseudomonadota bacterium
GTGGCGGCGCTCTGTGGCTTGGGGTCCGCATTGCGTGCCGCGCCCCCTGACGGGCAGGCGGCCACAGGACAGGGACGGGCCTTTAATGTGGGCATGGCGCTCGGGCTTGCCGCGTTGATTGGCGTTATGATGATGGGGTCGGCGGCACTGAGGCATTGGCTTGGGGAAACGGGCGTGATGGCGGGGGCTGCCGTGGCGGGGTTTGCCGACGCACATTCAACGGCAATCTCCGTTGCCTCTTTGGCTGCCGCGGCAAAAATGGCGCCGCGGGAGGCTGTGCTGCCGATTCTGGCCGCGGTGACGAGCAATACCGTAGCGAAAATGCTGATGGCGGCCGGGGCTGGTTCCCGTGCTTTTGTGTGGCGCGCCATGCCGGGCGTGGTGGGGCCGGTTATAGCGGCATGGGTGGTGGTTTTTGTAACTATATTGCAATGAAGTATCCACCGCTACGGCAGCAACACTGCTTCATCCCGCCGGGTTGAGCAGCGCCATGGCCGCCGCGTTGCCGGAGCGTATCGCTCCTTCAATGGTGGCGGGCAGGCCGGTATTGGTCCAGTCTCCGGCCAGCACCACGTTGGGGTTGGCCGTGTAGGGGCCAGGGCGGCGCTTTAATTGCGCGGGGGTGGCGCGGAAGGTGGCGCGGCGTTCCCATAATACGCGGTGGGGCGGCAGGGCGCTGGCTTCCAGCCCGAATAATTTGGCCAGTTCGCCCCATACGGCGCGGGCGATGTCGGCGGGGGGCATTTCTACGTAGCGGTTGGCGGCGGAGATGGTGACGGAGACCACATCCGGCCGGGCGAACACCCATTCCGCCATCCCGCCCACCAAGCCCCAGAAGCCGGTCTCGCCAGGGTTCATCTGGTATCTGAAGTGCAGATTGCAGATTGACTCGAACTCATCCGGCACGGTCAGGCCGGGGATAAGCTCCGCTGCTACCCAGGGCGGGGTGGCCACCACGGTGGCCTGGCCCGGCTGTAGCGCGGTTACACGCTCGCCAAGGCGGATTTCCGCGCCATTGGCCCGCAGCCAGTCCAGCGCCGGGTCGATAAAGGTTTCCGACAAGCCAATGCGCGCCCAGCGCGGCAGGGTGGCGTAGCCGCCGCGCTCCATGGTTTCCGCCAGCACGGCGCGCAGGGCGGCGGCGGCGCCTTCCTCCGGCATGGTGTTAAGGGCGGAAATGGCCAGCGGCTCCAGCAGCTTGCGGTACAGCGCGCCAGAGGTGCCGGACAGCCCGGCCACCGTGTCGTCCGGCTTGGCGCTTTGGAATTTGCGCAGGCCCAGATAGTTGAACCAATGCGTGCCCGGTACGCGGCGGCCAGGGACGAAAATCCACCAGGGAAAGCTGCCCTGGTTCATGCGCACGGTCCAGGCCGCGCCGGTTTTAACGTCGCGGAACGGGAAAATGGGCGCCGCCGGGCCGGTGAGCGAGCGCCGCGCGCCAATGCGGTGCAGGTAGGACAGGGCCGAGATATTGCCCGAGAGCAGCATGTGGTTGCCGTTATCGATACGGCAGCCGAGCTGTTTGTCGAAATAAGAGCGCGCGCGTCCGCCCGCCTGAGGGGCGGCTTCAAATATCACAACATGATGGCCTAGCTCGGTAAGCTGGCAGGCGGCGGCCAAGCCGGCCAAGCCCGCGCCGATGACGTGAACGCTCATGACCCTGCTTTCATGCGACTAAAAGACGTGCGGCCAGTAACAGCTTGCGCCACTTGGGTAATTTTACCCGGGTTCCGCTATAGTTAAAGTCACGTTTTCGTAACAGCTCAAGCAGCGGCCTGTAGCTGGCCTCCATAAGCCGGGCCGGGCGCATGGCGGTTTGGTTGCAGCGGTCCATGGCGGCATTGGCGCGGGCGAAATACTGGTCCGCCATATCGGCCATTTGGCGGCACAGGCCGGGCAGGTTGGGCGAGGCCAGGGCGGCGGCGGGTGTGGCGGGCACGTTGTGCTGGTCCAGCAGCTCGCGCGGCATATAGAGGCGGCCATTGGCGGCGTCTTCCGCCACGTCGCGCAGAATATTGGTGAATTGCAGCCCGCGGCCCAGCGCGTAGGCTACGTCCTGGGCATTGTCCGAGGCATCGCCGAACACGCGCACGGAGAGCCGGCCCACGGCGGAGGCGACGCGGTCGCAATACAGGTCCAGCTCGGCCAGGCTGGGGGCGATGATGGGATCGCCGGCATCCATCTCCATGCCGTCGATGACGGCGAGGAAATCTTCCTGCCTTACACCGTAATCCTCGATAACCGAGAGCAAGGCGCGGGCGATGGGGCCGTCTGCCTTGCCCTGGTACAGCGCGGCGATGCGGGCGCGCCACTCATTCAGCTCCGCCTGTTTGGTGGTGAAATCGCGTCCTTCCTCGTCGGCAATGTCGTCCACCACGCGGCAGAAGGCGTAGATGGCGTACATGGCATCGCGCCTTGGGGCGGGCAGGATTTTCATGCCGTGATAGAAGGATGTGCCAGATTGTTTCACCAAACCGGTGACGTAGGCGGTGTCCTCTGGCGTCATGGCGCGTATTTCAGCCCGGCAAGGGTAGAGGTGAAAAGGTCGAGCTTGGAGAGCTTCACCCGCGCGGCCAGCGGGTCTTCGTGGCGCAGGCGCGCGGTCAGGCGCAGGGCCATGCGCACGATGATGGCGGCCTCGATGCGCATGCGGCGGTCCTTGATCTGGCCGGGCAGGGTGGCGGCCAGGGTGTTGAGTCTGTCTGTTTCGTCCAGCATTTTGGTAAAGACGCGGCGCAGGCCGGGGGTGGTTGCGGCCTGGGCGGTGCTGTCCGTGGTCAGGCCTTCGGCCTGCAGCCAATCCTGCGGGATGTAGCAGCGGTCCAGCTCGCGCAGATCCTTGGCGCAATCCTGCATGTGGTTGAGCACTTGCAGGCTGGCACAGAGCGCATCCGAAGCGGGCCAGGTATCGTGGCTTTCGCCGTGTAGGTCGAGCAGGAAGCGCCCGACCGGGGCGGCGGAATAGCGGCAATATTCCATGAGTTCGGCCCAACTGGCGTAGCGGCCCTTCATGGCGTCCTGGCGGAAGGCGATGAGTAGCTCGGTTGCATGGATGCTGGGCACGCCGGAGGCGGCGAGGCTCTGGCGCAGGCGCAGGGCGGAGGGCGAGCCGTCATCGCGCTCGCCTTTCAGTACGGCTTCCATCAGGTCGAGCCGGATGATCTTCTCCGCCGGGGGCAGGCTGGGGCTGTCGCCAATATCGTCCGCATTGCGGGCGAAGGCGTAATAGGCATGCACATGGGCGCGCAGAGCCGGGGCGATGAGGACGGAGCCGACCGGGAAATTCTCATCCCCGCGGTCCTTGCCGGACCAGGCTTCCACGCCGCCCGGCGCGGCTGGCTGGGGGCGGGCGGTATTATCGTTGGCGCTTGTCATGCGGTTCCCCCATAGGCGCGGCTTTTCCAGGTGGCGCCCGTGCCGCGCCAGTAATGCACGGCCGAGGCAATGGTGGCGGTCATGTAGAAGCCGGCGATGCCGGGTAGCGCCAGGGCCAGCCAGCGCGGCTGCTGGTAGCGGCGCAGCGTGGGCAGGTAGGTGTAGATGGCGATGCCGTAGGTGATGAGGCCCAGCCAGAAGCGCCAGCCGCTGCTGAACAGGATTGCGGCGGGGGCCACGAACCAGACAAGGGTGAGGCCGAGCACGGTGCCGGCGAGACTGAGCGCTGAGTAATTAAGCTGGGTGAAGGCGCTGCGCGCAATCATGTTCCAGATATCCCTTGCCTCGGGGTAGGGGCGGATGGAGCGGGCGAGGCCGGAATGGCCGAGATAGATGGCGCCGCCTTTTTTCACCGCGCGGGCGAGGGTTACATCGTCGATGAGCGCGC
>JAKBCX010000239.1 GCA_021807465.1 Pseudomonadota bacterium
GAATGCCGCGCGCGGCAAGGCGGGAGAGCCTCGCACCGTCGCGCGCAATGGTGTTGGCGGCGGCTTGCAGCCCGGCGTGGAAGCGCTGCATCTGCGATATTGTAGCATCGCGCGGGTCGCGTATGCTCAGCAGCCGCACTGCATTCCGCGCATCCAGCCACGCATCCAGCCCGGCGCTGCCTTCGTGCGATTTGATGAGGAGAATCTTGTCCTCACGCGCCGCCTCGGGCGGAAAATGCGCCATTTTATCGGCGAAAAAATGCAGAATTGCGGCCTCACCCGCCGCGGCTGAGAGAATTTCGCGCGCTACATTGAACACCCAGGTGGAGGCGCTGCCATGCATGCCGATGGTGCAGACGATACGGGGCAGGGTGGACATACGCGCCTTTATGGCGAGGCCCTGGCCGCGCAACAAGCCGGGCGGCGCGGAATATCTCGCCTTGGGCCGGGCTTTGCTTTAGGCTGCGGCACCATGAATGTTCTCGCCCCTGTGCCGGCGCGGCTGGTTATCGAAATCGTGTTCGATTTCGTCTGCCCCTGGTGTTACCTGGGGGTGAAGCGCCTGTCTTTCCTGCTCTCGCGCAGGCAGGAGCTGGATGTGGCGCTGCGCTGGCGGCCTTTTTTGCTTAACCCGGATATGCCCCGGGGCGGTATGTCGCGCGCCGACTACATGATCCGCAAATTCGGCGCCGAGGAGCGGGCGCGGCGGCTTTATGCCTCTATTGCCGAGCTGGGCGCGGCGGAGGGCATAGCGTTCGATTTTGGAGCAATCCGCCGCACCCCTAACTCGGTGGATGCGCACAGGCTGGTGCGCGAGGCTGGGAAATTTGGCGTGGCCGACGCCCTGGTGCAGCGCCTTTTCGCCGCGCATTTCGTGAATGGGCTGGATATTGGAAGCCATGAGGTTCTTGCAATGCTGGCGGCGCAGCACGGCATGAATGCGGGGGCTGTGCTGGATTTTCTGGCCTCGGGCGAAGGAACCGAATTGGTGCATGCGGAGAATCTTCACGCCCACAGGCTGGGGATTAATGGCGTGCCGTGTTTTCTTATCGATGGCGAACACGCTATCGCGGGGGCGCAGGAGACGGAAGTTCTCGAACGCTTGATCGATTTAGCCATTTGTACGGGGCGGGACAGGTAGCTTTATTCCCGGCATCGGCTAATCTCGCGGCAAATCATATTTTCCGCGATGTTACGGGGCAATGAACTCAAACCAATCTCTTCGTGCGGCATTGTTTGCCGTAGCCGCTCTGCTTGTGTTCGTGCCGAAGGCATATGCCGCTGGGGGTGCTGGCGGTATTTGGACGCTGCAGGATGAAAACGCATCTATTTCAACAACCAATCCGACAGACCGTTATTATGTGAACGGGCTGCATGTTGGCTGGACCAGCCCGGAGGGGGCGGTGCCGGACTTTATTGCCAATGCCGGGCACGCATTGCTGGGGCAGGGCGCGCAGCGCGTCAGCCTGGGGCTGACTCAGCAGCTTTACACGCCGGACAACACATCCGCGATCAACCCGCCAACGAATGATGAGCCTTATGCGGGTTATCTCGTCATCAATCTTGGCTTTATTCAGGATACGGCGAATACCCGCACCATTCTGGGCGCCAATCTCGGTGTTATCGGCCGCGATGCGGGGGGCGAGATTGTGCAGAACAATTTTCATTCCGTGATCGACCAGCGTGGCACGCATGGCTGGGCCTACCAGCTTCCCTCGGAGCCGGCACTGGATTTTATGGGCGCGCATATATGGCGTGTGCCCCTGGGCCATGTTGGCGGGCTGGAGACGGATGTGCTGCCGCAGATTTCCGGCATGGCGGGGCTTACCGCCGTGTATGTGCAGCCAGCGGTGGGAATCCGCATTGGCAGCGGGCTGCAATCCGATTACGGGCCGCCCTTGCTCGCGCCTTCGCCTTATGGCGGCGACGCTTATAAGGTGGTGCAGCCTTTTGCCTGGTATCTGTTCGCCTCAGCTGCGTCCAAATTTGTCGGCCATGACGAGGTGCTGCAAGGTTCCAACTTCCAGAGCAGCCGGAATGTGCCGATTAATCGCGTGGTCGGTACATTCGAGGTGGGGGCGGCTATTATCTGGCACGGGCTGCGCTTCAGCTACACCCAGGTGTTTCAGACCAGCCGCTTCCATAACCAGAATGGCAATATACACGAATTCGGCTCTTTCGCCGTGTCGGGGATTTTCTGACCCAATGCCCCATACAGTGTGGCAATATGCGCCATTGTTGCCGCACTGCACAATTTTAGTGTAGAAGAGAGATGCGGCGCGCGCCACGCAGCCGCTTGAAACTTGGATTTTTACGCTAGATTAACTCAAACATCGCTCACTCAAGGGCGACAAAAACAAGGATGCCGCCGTGGCCAATGAAAAATCGCAGAATGTGCAGGACGTGTTCCTCAACCATGTTCGCAAGAGCAAAACACCTGTCACGGTGTTTCTGGTGAATGGCGTCAAGCTGCAGGGTGTTATCACCTGGTTCGATAATTTCTCCGTTCTGCTCCGCCGCGACGGGCATACGCAGCTTGTTTACAAGCACGCCATTTCCACCGTGATGCCGGGCGCGCCGATTATGCTGTTCGATGCCTCGCGCGCCGAGGGCGCCGCTCCGCCGCCGGCCGAGAATGGCGGCAAGCTGACCCTGAACCGCCAGCCCGAGCCGCAATACGACCCGGAGCAGGATTGAGCGAGGCGGCCGTGCGGGCATGAGAGAAACCGCACCAGCGCCTTCGCGCGCCGCTATTTTATTGCCCTGGGACAAGCAGGCCGCCCATGCCGAGGGACGGCTGCGCCCGGCTGAGGCACGCTTGGCCGAGGCTGTGGGGCTGGCTTCGTCCATCGGGCTTGTGGTGGTGCGCGAGCGCATCTTCCCGTTGCGCGCCGTTACGCCCGCCACGCTGTTCGGCAAGGGCCAGGTGGAGATGGAAGCGCCGCTTCTGCGCGAGGCGGAGGTGGATGTGGCTGTGGTGGATGCGGCACTGACCCCGGTGCAGCAGCGTAACCTGGAAAAAGCCTGGGGCGTGAAGGTGATCGACCGCACCGGGTTGATTTTGGATATTTTCGGCGCCCGCGCCCGCACGCGCGAGGGCGCGCTGCAGGTGGAGCTGGCGCATCTGGAGTATCAGCGCTCGCGCCTGGTGCGGTCTTGGACTCACTTGGAGCGCCAGCGCGGCGGTTTTGGCTTCCTCGGCGGGCCGGGCGAGACGCAGATTGAGGCCGACCGGCGCCTGATTGGCGACCGAATCGTGCGGCTGAAGGCGGAGCTGGAGGAGGTGCGCCGCACGCGCGGGCTGCACCGCGGCGCACGAAAGCGTGTGCCGTACCCCATTGTGGCGCTGGTGGGTTACACCAATGCGGGTAAGTCCACGCTGTTCAATGCGTTGACGGGCGCCACGGTCATGGCCGAGGACCAGCTCTTTGCCACGCTGGACCCAACCATGCGCGGGCTGACGCTCCCCTCTGGCCGGCAGATTATTCTCTCCGACACTGTGGGGTTTATTTCCGAACTGCCAACCGAACTGGTGGCCGCCTTCCGTGCCACTCTGGAAGAGGTGGCGGAGGCCGATTTGCTGCTGCATGTGCGCGATATTTCGCACCCTGATACCGAGGCGCAGGAAGCCGATGTGCGTAACGTGCTGGCGCGCATGGCCAAGGATGGCGCGCTGGATGAGGATTGGTCCGCCCGCACGCTGGAAGTGCTGAACAAGGCCGATGTGCTGGGCGGCGTGGACCAGGTGGTGCAGGGCGAGGGCGTAGCTGTTTCCGCCCTTACCGGCGAGGGGCTGCCGCGCTTGCTGGCGGAAATAGA
>JAKBCX010000240.1 GCA_021807465.1 Pseudomonadota bacterium
CTGAGGGGCAGGTGTTCCTGCAAGTGGTGCAGGCCTATGTTGCGGTGGTGACCGACCAGCAATTACTGGCGCTGCAGCAAAACTACGAGCAAGTGTCGGCGCAGCAGCTTAAGGACACCCAGACGCAGTTTAATGTTGGCGAGATTACCATGACCTCGGTGGCGCAGGCGCAGGCCAGCCTGGCCCAGGCCGTGGAGCAGGTGCAGATTGCACAGGGTAATTTGAAGATTGCCCGGGAGAATTTCCGCCAGTTGGTAGGGGTTTACCCGGCTGAGACGCTGGCGCCGCCGCAGCCCCTGATGCTGCCGGTGCATAGCAAGACGCAGACGGCGTCCGCGGCCATGGCCAATAATCCCAACGTAATTGCGGCGGATTTCACCCATGCGGCGGACCAGGATGCGATAGATGTGGCGTTTTCCGCCCTTATGCCACAGTTGCAGATCCAGGCTTCGGCTTACCATGAGGTGGGGCAGTCTTATGTTGGCTCGCAACTCAAGGGCGGGTCTGTTATCGGGCAGCTCACCATACCGCTCTACCAAGGCGGGCAGGAATATGCCGCCATACGCCAGGCCCGGGCCAAGGCACAGCAGAGCTTTGCCTCGATTATCGACGCGCAGCGCGCCGCCTACGAGCAGGGCAGCCAGGCCTGGGAGACCGTTATTTCTACCCGGGCGGCCATTGTGGCCACCAATGCGGCCATAAAGGCCAATGCCATAGCCCTGGATGGGGTGGAGCGTGAGCAGCTGGTGGGCACCAGAACGACCTTTGATGTGCTGCAGCAACAACAAATCTTGTTGAACTCACAGGTGCAACAGGTCCAGAATATTGGTACATTGGTAAATAACAGCTACACGGTTGCGGCGGCTATTGGGCGGTTGACCGCGCGGGACCTGGGCTTGCCGGTGCAGGAGTATGATGATCTGAAGTATTACGATGCTGTCAAAAATTCCCTTTTCGGCACCGGGGAAAGCGCCGACCGTGATGCAGGCGTTTCGCCCGACGGGACGTTGCTGACGGCGGCCCAGGCCCCGGCTGCTGCTTCAGGGGCAGCGAACGGGCCGGCACCATGAAGGATTGATGTTATGAGTGAAGGTAGCGGAATAGACAATAATGCGGGGCCGCAGAGCGGCGCCGAGCCGTCGATGGAAGAAATTCTGGCCTCTATCCGCCGGATTTTGACCGAGGAAGAAAGCGAGCGCGCCGCCGCGAATGCGGGCGACGAACAGGATGACGACATCCTGGTGCTCGATTCCACCGCTATGGTGCCGCCTGCCGCGGGCGAGCCCCTGAGTTCCGAACCCACCCTGGACAGTAAGGGTGTGGCCGGGCAAGTGCCTGATGGGGAGGCAGATTTCATCCCCGAATCCGTGGTCCAGCCAAGACAAAGTCTTTCGACGCTCAACGAAAAGGAAAATCATATGGACGATCAAGTGCAATCCCCAGAAGGGCTGGTAGGCGACAAGGTTGCCAGCGAAATCGCCAATACGGTCGGTTCTCTGGTGCGCAGCGTTAGCGCCGAACGCGCCGTGCATATCGGCCGCGCGGGGGTGACGCTGGAGGATTTGGTGCGCGAGGAGGTGAAGCCGGTGCTGAAGGCATGGCTCGACTCCCATTTGCCGAGCCTGGTGGAGCGCGTGGTGCGCGCCGAAATCGGCCGCGTGGTCGACCGTATGTAACATTTGCCGCCGCTGCGCCGGGCTGGGGAGGCACGGCGCGGTGGGAGCGTAAACAATGGCGCCGGTGTTTGCGGCGCCAGATTTTTGTCTGCCGCCCGCGCGAGGCGGTGGCCTGCGGAGCAGCGTTGTGACGAGTTTGGATAAGAATTTCGAGCCGGCCTCGGCAGAGGCGCGGCTCTATAGCGGTTGGGAAGAGGCGGGGGCATTTGCCGCCCATCCCGAAAGCAAAGCCGAGCCTTATTGCATTATGATCCCGCCGCCGAACGTGACGGGCAGCCTGCATGTGGGCCATGCGCTGACCATGACGCTGCAGGATATTTTCGTGCGCTACCGCCGCATGGCTGGGCGCGATGTGCTGTGGCAGCCGGGTACGGACCATGCCGGCATTGCCACGCAGATGGTGGTGGAGCGGTTGCTGGATAAGGAAGGCATCTCGCGCAAGGCGCTTGGGCGCGAGACGTTTCTCTCCCGCGTGTGGCAGTGGAAGGCGGAATCGGGCGGGGCCATTACGCAGCAGCTTCGCCGCCTTGGCGCCTCGCCGGACTGGTCGCGCGAGCGCTTTACGATGGATGACGGGCTTTCCACCGCCGTGCGCGAAGTGTTCGTGCGGCTGTTTGGGGAAGGACTGATCTACCAGGATAAGCGGCTGGTGAACTGGGACACGCAGTTGCAGACCGCCATCTCGGACCTTGAGGTGGAGAGCCGCGAGACCAAGGGGAATATGTGGCACATACGCTACCCCGTGGATGGCGGCGAGGAGATTGTGGTTGCCACCACGCGGCCGGAGACGATGCTGGCCGATACGGCGGTGGCGGTGCACCCCGAGAATGAAAAGTTCAAGCATTTGATAGGGCTGCATGTGACCCTGCCGCTGACCGGGCGGCGCATACCCATTATTGCCGATGAATATGCCGACCCCGAGAAGGGCACGGGCGCGGTAAAGATCACCCCGGCGCATGATTTCAACGACTTCGAGGTAGGCAAGCGGCATGGGCTGCCCATGCCCTCGATGCTCGACCGGCAGGGGCGGGTGGCGTTGGCTGAGTTGGGCGACCTGCCGGAATTTGTGCGAGGCCTGGAAGGTAAGGACCGGTTTGCGGCGCGTAAGGAGATTGTGGCCGAGCTGGAACGGATTGAGGCGCTGGTGGGGGTGAAGCCGCACGCCCATACCGTGCCGTATGGCGACCGCTCGGGCACCGTGATTGAGCCGCTGCTGACCACGCAATGGTATTGCAACGCCCATGTGCTGGCCCAGCCCGCCATTAAGGCGGTGGAGGAAGGCCGCACCAAATTCGTGCCGCAGCAATGGGAGAACACGTTCTTCGCCTGGCTGCGCGATATTCAGCCCTGGTGCATCTCGCGCCAGCTTTGGTGGGGGCACCGGATACCGGCCTGGTATGATGAGGCGGGCAAGGTGTACGTGGCGCGCACGGCAGAAGAGGCGCAGGCGCAGGCTGGGGCGGACGTGGCGCTAACGCAGGATGAGGATGTGCTGGATACGTGGTTCTCCTCCGCGCTGTGGCCGTTTTCCACGCTGGGCTGGCCGGAGCAAACGCCGGCGCTGGAGAAATATTACCCCACCGATACGCTGGTGACGGGGTTCGACATCATCTTCTTCTGGGTAGCCCGGATGATGATGATGGGGCTGCATTTCATGGGCGATGTTCCCTTCCGCACTGTTTATATTCACGGGCTGGTGCGTGACGAGAAGGGACAGAAAATGTCCAAGTCGAAGGGCAATGTGCTCGACCCGCTGACGCTAATCGACGAATATGGCGCGGATGCGCTGCGCTATTCGGTGGCCGCTGCCGCGGGGCAGGGGCGCGATGTGAAACTGGGCGCCAAGATTGTTGAAAATAACCGCGCGTTCATCACCAAGATTTGGAACGCGGCGCGGTTTTTGGAGATGAACGGGGTGAAGCCGAACCCGGCTTTCAGGCCGGAGGATGCGAAACTGCCGTTGTGCCGGTGGATTTTGGCGCGCGCCAACGAGGCGATTGCGGCCGCGACGGCGGGGCTGGAAGCGTACCGGCCCAATGACTATGCCGCCGCCTGCTACCGCTTTGCCTGGGGCGATGTGTGCGACTGGTTCATCGAGTTCGCCAAGCCGGGATTTGCCGGCGAGGATGCGGC
>JAKBCX010000241.1 GCA_021807465.1 Pseudomonadota bacterium
TTCGCCGCGCTGGACGCGCAGTTTGGCGCGCTGGATATTGTGGTGAACAGCGCCGGGGTGAGCGGCGGCGGCAAGCTGGCCGAGCTAGACGAGGCGCAACTGGAATGGATGCTGGGGATAAACCTGCGCGGCCCGCTTTATGTGGCATCCGAGGCTGCCCGGCGGCTGAAATCCGGCGGGCGCATCATCAATATTTCCTC
The DNA here is from genome assembly GCA_021807465.1 of Pseudomonadota bacterium. Lineage (GTDB taxonomy): Bacteria > Pseudomonadota > Alphaproteobacteria > Acetobacterales > Acetobacteraceae > Acidocella. The sequence continues at coordinate 201 of JAKBCX010000241.1, forward strand.
AACCCTGGCGGAGTTCCCCTTGGCGGGGTCGGGCATCTATTCCGCCACCAAAACCGCCGTGAAAAGTTTTACCGAAAGCTGGGCCAAGGAGCTTGGCAAGCAAGGGGTCACGGTCAACACCATCATCCCCGGCGCCACCGCGCCCGGCATGATGGAAAATGCCCCCGCCGCCACACGCGCCTTTTTCGAGAACGCCTCGCCTTTTGGGCGCATTGGCACGGCGGGCGAGATTGCCGAAATCGCCGCCTTCTTGGCCTCGCCCCAGGCAAGCTGGGTTTCTGGCGCGCATATTCTTGCCAATGGCGCCGCGAATACGTGATAATGGAGCGTGCGAGCATTTGCATAAGGGGTAGGCATGAAACACCGTGCGGTATTAAGCCTTGCCGCGCTGGGGCTTTTAGCGGGATGCGCCAACCCGCGTGTAACAGCCTACAAAAATGACCATAAGGCCTTTCTTGATGAGCTGGTTTACTGCCAGAACCATTACGCCCAGATGAAGGATAACCCGGACTGCAAAGCCGCCTTTAGGGTCAATTCGCAGCTATTTCCCGAGTAGGCGCCACTCAGTCCGCCGGGGCCGCCTCGCCGGAAATTTGCGTTAGGCCGCCATCTCCTGGCGTAATCAGCACCAATGTGCCTGCATGCACAGCGCGGAACAGCCGGACCATGGCGCCCGGCGCCATCTGGATACACCCATCAGACGCAGGCTTGCCAAGCTGCCCGAGATTTGCCGTGCCATGGATGTAAATATGCCGGCGGTAAGTATCCACATTGCCGCCTTCATTCCATCCCGGCTCCAGCCCTTGCAGCATGAGTATGCGGGTAATGATAAGCTGGCTCGCCGCGGGGTCGTTGGAAGAGAATACAGGGCTGGCTTTGCTACCCGTAGGGCCGTGCCGCGTCAGCACCGCGTATTCAGGCAAGCCCTTGCCGATCTTCCGCACAATTTCAAAAACACCCAAGGGGGTTTTGTAGCTGCCTTTCCGCTCGCCCGCGCCGCGCCGCGCCGTGGAAATTGGCCATGTATCGGCAAGGCGGCCATTTTTGAAAAGATAGAGTTGCTGCCGGGCAATATCGGCAACAATAAAATTGCCCCGGCCTGCGCTGGGCGCCAAAGCGTGCAACTGGCGCCAGTCGCCCAAAAAAGCACTTGCCATGCCATCCGGCGCTGCAACTGGCGGCAGGCTTGCAAAAGCCTGGCGGCCAGTTGCCAAAAACGCGAATAGGCACATCACGGCGGCAAAGCCGCCACTGTACGGCGCCTGCTTGCCCATACAGGTAATTTAGGCGCGCATTCAGCATCCGCAAGTTTGGGGTGTTTGAGAAAGCGGCTTGGCAGGTGCTTTGCATATCAGGCCTGAAAGGCGCCGTGGCGGAGGAGATGGGATTCGAACCCACGATACCCCTTGACAGAGTATAACGGTTTAGCAAACCGCCGCCTTCAGCCTCTCGGCCACCCCTCCATGCCCGGCTGGGCGGTTTGCGCCGCCTCGCCTTGCCTGCTCATAAGCGAGCCTGGGGGCGGCGTAAAGCCTCTCCCGCCAGAAACACGCAATTTGTTGATTTTACGCTATTTTAACTGCTGGCGTGGAACGCGATGCTGCGTTGCAAAATTTTTCTTGCGGTGCAGCATGAGCTTCGCTATACATAAATCACAGGATGAGTTTCTCTCCTGTTTCTTGGACGTTTCCTCCCTAAACTTGGCGGCGCATTATTGCGCCGCCTTTTTTTATTGGGGCTACTCAGCAGCGGCGCACATATTGGGGCCGGCCGCCCCCAAAAGCCGCACCGCCTCAATCAGGCTGCCGAGAAAGGCGGTCATGCGTGCCTGGACGGCGGCAAATTGCGGGCCGCGGGCGAATTGCCGCTCGTGCATATAAAGCGCGCGGGCCAGTTCCAACTGTAGCACCTGCACACCCTCGCGCGGGCGGCCGTAATGGCGGGTTATAAAGCCGCCCGCATAGGGGTCGTTGCGCCGCACGCTATAGCCTTGGCTGGCAAGCCCGGCCTCCACAAAATCGCTCCAGGCCGCGCCGCAGCTTGTGCCGTGCCCGTCCCCCAGCACAATATCGGCCCGCGCCGCCAGCCGCCCCAGCGGGGTGGGCATGGAGTGGCAATCCAGCACCAGGCAATGCCCAAACCGCGCCACGGTATCCTCTATCAACAGGGCCAAGGCCTCGTGGAATGGCCGCCAGCATGTCTCGACGCGCGCCTTGGCCTCGGCAAAGCGCAGCTTGCGGCCATAAATCGGCTCGCCCGCGCCCACAATGCGCGCCAAGGTACCCAGCCCCGCCGCCACGCGCGGGCTGGTGGTGTTGGCGTAGTCGGGCAGGTTGTCGGCAAACATCGCCGGGTCCAGCTCCCATGGCTCGCGGTTGGCATCGCACCAGGCGCGCGGAAATTCCGCCGCCAGCAGCGGCACGCCCAGCGCGGGAGCGGCGCCAAACAATTCTTCTACAAAACTGTCTTCCGAGCGGCGCAGGCTTTGCGCGTCCAGCCGTGCCTGAGCCAGAAAAGCCTCGCCGTAGCGCCGGCCAGAATGCGGCGAGGTTAATACCAGCGCGGCTTTCTGCCGGGCCGGTTGCAGCAAGGTAAAGGGCGCGTCTGCGGGGTTCATGGGTGGGCCATTCAACCAGCATCACGCCCAGGGGGCAAGAAAATTGCCTGTTAAATTAAGTTGCAGGTCTTGCCCCCAGCAGCGCGCTGTGCAGGCGTGTAACCGCGCCCGTAATGCGCCGTGGCGCCAGTGCCAGGGCCACCGCGCCAAATATGGCGGCGGCAACGCCGCCCGCCACCACTAGCTGCGCCACCAGCCCCATGCCGGGCAGGGCGCCCAGTACCAGCCAGGCGCCCAGCCGCGCCGCCGCCATGGCAATGCAAGGCACCACAATCAGGCGCAGAATAGCCCCTACCGGCCGCTCCAGCCCCTGGCGCAATGCCAGCACAAACAGCCCCACCGCCGTAACGCCCCGTCCCGCCAGCGCCCAGGCCAAAGCCAGCAGCCCGTAAGGGGCGGCAAACCAGGCGGCAGCGGCAATGGTGGCCACATTGGCCCAGGCATAGCGCGAGACCAGCCTGGTGCGCCCCGCCGAGGTGAGCAGCGGGTTGATAACGCTATACAGCGCCCCCGCCGGCACCATCAGCGTGATAATGGCGAACACCGGCACGGCCGCCTGCCATTTATGTCCGAACATCAGCAGCACGATGGGCCTGGCCGCCGCGCCGCTAACGGCGCACACAAAAAACACCACCAGAGACAGCACATCCAGCATCTGCCGCGTGGTTTCAAAACGCCGGTCATTATCGTGCCGCACGGCCACAAACACGGGCATGAACACTTTGCGCGCCGGCATAAAGGCAACTTCCTGCAGCACTTCGGCCAAGCGCTGGGCAATGCGGAACTCGCCCAGCGCCACTACCGGCATACGCAGTCCCACCAGCATCACATAGCCGGTAATGCTGATGTAATCGACAAACGTCGCTTCCATCAGCGGCAGAGAGAAACGGAAGGATTCCCGCAGCACGGGGAAAGAGGGCGGGCGAGGCGGCACCCAGCGCGCGGCAATGGCGGCGCCGATGGCGTAAAACGCCACCCCCACCATGCGTTGA
>JAKBCX010000242.1 GCA_021807465.1 Pseudomonadota bacterium
GCGGGCAGGGTGGAGAGCATCATGAACTTGAAATCATCCACATAGGCAATAATCGAGGCTTGGCTGCCGATTAGCGCATCCAGCTGTGCCGCGCCGCCTGGGCTGGCCGGGTTCAGCATGGCGCTTACCGCCCCGCCCGCCTGTAACGGGCGCGAGAATGGGCTGATGGAGGCGCTTAGCACCGCATGCTCATATTGCGTCATGTGGTCCAGTATCCAGGTGGTGAGCGACACGCCGATGGCCGCCATCACGCTGCGCACCAGCGCCAGCATCGCCGCGCCCTGCGTGCGTAAATCTGCGCGCAGCGTTTGGAACGAGATGATCTGCAGCGGCACATAAACCAGCCCCAGCCCAAAGCCTTGCAGTGTAATGGTGGAGGCCAGGTAGAAATTGGACACATCCGGCGTCCAGCCCGTTTGCAGGTAGAGCGCGAAGGTCAGCAGCGAGAAGCCGGTGAACAGCAGCAGCCTCGGGTCCACCTTGTTGGCTATGCGCCCCGCAATCTGCATGGCCAGCAGCGTGCCGAAGCCGCGCGGCGCCATCACCAGCCCCGCTTCCGCCACCGGATAACCGGAGAGATTTTCCAGATACGGCGCCAGCAGCGAGGATGATGAAATAAGCACCATGCCGATGGACCCAATAGTGACCAGCCCGGCAATGAAATTACGGTCGGCGAACACGGCGCGCGGCACGAAAGTATTCCGTGCCAGTGTAAGATGCACAATGAATAGGTAGAACCCCAGCCCCGCCAGGATGAAGCACACCACGATAACAGGCGAGCTAAGCCAATCCAGCTGGTCCCCCCGGTCCAGCGCATATTGCAGCGTGGCCAGCGCCACGCCCAGCACGGAAAAGCCCAGCCAATCGAACCGAGATTTAGCCCCCGGCAGGGCGCGCGGCATGAAGGCGGCAAGCCCCAGCACGGTGACGATGCCAAACGGCACATTTACGTAAAACACCCAGCGCCAGCTAAAGTCCGAGGTAAGATACCCGCCCAAAGTGGGGCCGATGATCGGCCCCATCATCACCCCCATGCTGAACACCGCCATGGCCTTGCCGCGCTGCGCCAGCGGGTAAATATCCAGCAGCGTGGCCTGCGCCAGCGGCCCTAATGCCGCGCCAAACGCGCCCTGCAACAGACGGAACAGCACAATCTGCACCAGCGAATCCGCCAGCCCGCACAAGGCTGACGCCACAGTGAACCCTGTAAGGCAGATGATGAACAGGTTCTTCCGCCCATACCGCGCCGAGAGCCAGCCCACTGGCGCCGTCATGATGGCCGCCATCACCACGTAAGAGGTGAGCACCCAGGTCATCTGGTTGTAAGTGGCTGAGAGCGAGCCCTGCATATAAGGCAGAGCCACATTGGCGATGGTCTGGTCCAGCGCCTGCATCAGCGTTGCAGACATAAGGCAGGCCGTTACGAGGCCCCGGTGCCGGGCCTCGACCGTAACCGGCCGTTCCGTGACGGACATTAGAACAGGTCAGACAAATGCCGGTGATGGCCCGTATGGATGGTAACTTCCGTACTCATCCCCGCTGCCAATGGCAGGTTGGATGGTCCGGAGAGAATTTTGATCCGCACCGGAATGCGCTGCACCACCTTCACCCAGTTCCCAGAGGAGTTCTGCGCCGGCAGAATGGCGAATTCCGAACCGGAAGCAGGGGAGATGCTCTCCACCTCGCCCTTCCAGGTCTGGCCAGGGTATGTATCCACGCTTATGGTCACTTTCTGGCCCGGCCGCACCCAGGTTAGCTGGTCCTCTTTGGGCTGTGCGGTAATATACACGTCAGTGTCCGATACCAGCCCGAACGCGGCGGTGCCGGCGGGCAGGAACATGCCCGGCTGCAACTGCTCCACATTGGTCACCGTGCCCGAGAAAGGCGCGCGCACCACGGAATGCTGCAGCTCGCGCTGCGCCTCAAGCAGGTTTGCCTGGGCCTGCTTATATTCAGGCGTGTCTTTGGGGTTGATGTCCGGGTTGTCCTGCAATTTCACCAATTGCTGTCCGGCCGCTTGTTCCAGCTCGGCCAGATGCTCCTGGTCGGCTTGCAGGGTGAATCGTGCATCATCCGTCTCGGCACGCGTTGCCCCGCCCTTGGCTACCACGGCCTGGTAGCGGGCCAAATCGGCCTTATCCTTCTCAACCTGCACCTTGGCGCTTTCCACCTGTGCCTGCGCCTGCTGGTAGCCATGGCGGGCGGCCTTAATGCCTTCCACCGCCTGCTCCAGCTCCGCCTGGGCGCGTTCCAGCGCAATTTTGTATTGCTCCTGGCCGATAGCAAACAGCTTCTGCCCCGCCACCACATGCTGGTTGTCGTGCACATAAACCGCGTCCACCACGCCGGGTACATCGGTGGAGAGAGAAACCTTCGCGGCATCAACATAGGAATCGTCGGTCCACACGGTGCCGCCGCCAAACAGCCAGATGAAGAACGCCGCCAGAACCACCACCGCCACGCCGCCAATCATCAGCACAGGGCGCAGCAGCCGGCTGCGGTTCATCCTCTGTACCGCGGCAAGGCCAGATTCGGACGCCGTTTGCTCGCGCCCCGCAATATTCGCCTGCGACATTGTTAAGTTCTTCCCCTCGAATAATTTCTACAATCTTACCGTCTATAATATTTTGCCGTGCTATTCGGCGGCGCGCTGGGTCAAATCCTGACCATGCTCAATGCTCAGCACATTTGCCTTCATGCGCAGTAAACCATCAATCATCACTTCACGTTGTTCAGCGCCCAGACTTGAGCCGATAAAATCGGTCAAAGCCTTCAGCTCGATGTTGATATCGGCCAGCAGTTTTTCGGCTGGCGGCAGCAAATGCAGCCGCCAGACCCGTCTGTCCTGCTCATCGGCCCGGCGTTCCAGCATACCGGCGGCCTCCAGCCGGTCCACTAGCCGTGCCACAGTAATAGGCTCCACTTCCAGAATATCGGCCAGCTCTTTCTGGCTGCGCCCCGGGTCGTGAGCCAGGCGGCGCAGAATGCCCCATTGCGCGCGGGTCATGCCCATGCGCCGGGCGCGCCTGTCCGCCTCAACACGGATAAGCCGCGCCACATCGTGCATCAGGATGAACAGGTCGCGTTCGAATTCAGTACCCATAGCCGCCATATAATAAGCATGCTTATAAGCAGCAATATGGCTATTTCCGCCTAGCTGACCAGCGCGCTGTGCAATACGGGCACAATGCCGCCCAGGGCAATCTGTACGCCGATGCCCATCAGCAGAAACGCGGCCAGGCGTGAGACGGCGGCCCGCCCTGTGTCGCCCAGCATGTCAGAGAGTCTGTCAGACATGCTGTAGGCGGCCCAGATGCACAGGGTCATCACCAGCACTGCCAGCGTGGCCCCGGCGTAAAAGGCGCTCATTGGCTCCAGCCCATCGGGCCGCGCCGCGCCTAAGGAAATGGCCACGGCAATAGTGCCCGGCCCGGCGGTGAAGGGCAGGGTGAGCGGGAAGAAGGCGTAACTTCCCAGCTCGTGCGGCGACGCTTCAACCAGCGGCTTGGCCTGCTCCTGCTTGCGCTGCGTGGCATTATCGGGGGCGGAGAGCATCTCAAATGCCCGGATCGACACCACAAACCCCCCGGCAATACGCAGCGCATCGAGCGAAACGCCGAAAAACCGCAGCACATGGCTGCCCAGTATAAGTGCGCCAAGAATCAGGAAAGTGGAATACAGCGCCACCTTGCGCGCCAGGGCCACGCGCTGCACATGGCTGTGCCCGGCCGTTACCTCGTTGAAGATGATGGCGCTGCCCGGCGGGTTGAGGATAGAGAACAAGGCTGGAAACGCCAACAAAAACGC
>JAKBCX010000243.1 GCA_021807465.1 Pseudomonadota bacterium
GGGCGGATATTGAGGTGGGTGGCGAGACATTCCGGGCGCAGTTGGTGGCGGCGGCGGAGGGGCGGCGCTCGCCCCTGCGCGCGGCGGCGGGCATTGGCGTGACCAAACTGCCTTATAAGCAAACGGCGGTGATCTTCGCCATCGCCCATGAGAAGCCGCATAATGGTGTGGCGCTGGAGCATTTCCTGCCCGGCGGCCCGTTCGCCGTGCTGCCCATGACGGGCACGGCGGAGCACCCCAATGTTTCCGCCGTGGTGTTTACCGAGCGCGATGCGCTGGCGCAGAGGCTTTACACGATGGAGGACGGCCCCTTCATGCGCGAAGTGCAGGCGCGCCTGGGCAACCGGCTGGGCGCGGTGCGGCAAGTGGGGCGGCGCTGGATGCACCGGCTGGAGGCCATGTACGCGCACCGTTATTACGATACGCGCCTGGCGCTGGTGGGCGATGCCGCGCATGGTGTGCACCCCATAGCGGGCCAGGGGCTGAATCTCGGCCTGCAGGATGTGGCGGCTTTGGTGGAGCTTTTGGAAGGCGCCGAAGATGCAGGCGCCCCCGCCTTGCTGGCGCGTTACCAGGCGGCCAGGCGGCCTGTGAACATGGCCATGCTGCTGGGCATGGACGCGCTGGACCGGCTCTTCTCCACCAACTTCCCGCCCGTGCGGCTGGCGCGCGACCTGGGCCTGGCGGCGGTGGACAGAATGCCGCGGCTGAAGAAACGGTTTATGCTGACGGCGATGGGGCGGTAATCAGCCCCGCCGGAGCATCGCATCCAGCGCGTATTTGCCGGGGCCGGTGACGTAGAGCAGCAGGAACCCGCCGGTGATGCTGATATTCTTGAAGAAGTTGATCTCGGCCTCGAACCGGGCCATGCCCGTCATGGTCCAGTAATGGTGGCCGATATACGCCGTGGCGAGCGTATAGAGCGCCAGCAGCACGGCGAGCGGGCGGGTGAACAGGCCCAGCAATACGGCCAAGCCAACAATAAATTCCATGATGATGGCAATAACGGCGCTGAGCGCGGGGATGGGTGCGCCCGTCATCTGCATATAGGCCACAGTGCCGTGATAATCGGTGAGCTTGTCCCAGCCGAAAATGATGAAGAGCAGAACAAGCAGAAAACGGGCGAGCAGGATGATGCCATCCTTGGCGGGTTCAGACGTATTTTCGTTCATATCGTTGCTCCCTTATGCTTGGGCGGCAGACGCGCCGCCCGTATCGTTATAGATTAGAATCGCACTTGCCGCTGACAAGTGCGCTCTACCCCGCGCGTGTAAGTTCTGCCCGCACCACGCCATCGCGCCCCATATAATTGGGGGAGATATAGGCGGTACCGGCAAATTCCGGGTCCGCGTGCAGCAGCGCGGTGAGCTTGGGCAGGTTGTACCAAGGCACGCCGGGGAAGATGTGGTGGGTGAGATGGTGGTTGACGTTGAGCGGGCTGATGAGCAGCCGTTCCAGCAGCGTTCCTTCCACATTGCGCGTATAGCCCATGCCGCTGCCCGTGCCGCAGCCCATATGTTCCGAGATGGTGCGGATACGGAAAAACACCTGCCCGATGGTGGCTAAAGGCAGTAACCAGTAGAGCAGAATCTCGCGCCATAGCCCCAGCCCGAAGGCCAGCCCCAGCAGAATGGCGAAGAAGAGATAGATGCGCGCCCTTGTGCCCGTGGAAAATGGCTCCGGCGCGGGCTTTGCGCCGAAATGGTTGGTTTGCGGCAACCAGGCTTTCCATTGTTGGGCGAACACCAGGAATCCATAGCCCAGCGTGTCGCGCAGCAGCACCAGCCCGCGCTGGCGTTTGGTTTTCGGCCAGCCCCATTCGCGCGGGTTGGCCTGCATAATGGTCCAGTCCGGGTCGTTGGCGCCCAGCGGCTCCAGATGGTGCTGTAAATGCGTGGCGCGGTAGCGCGCGGTGACGAGGAAGAGCGGCAAAGAGCAGAACAAATCGCTCGCGGCATCATTCAGCGCGCGGCTGGTGAAGAGGCGATAATGCGCGCCCTCGTGCATCAGCGCCGCCAAGGCCTGCTGGCGGCTGGCAATGATGATGATGGCAGCAAAAACCGCCAGCCAATGCAGTGGCCCTGTACCCGTATGCGTGGCGATGGCGATCGCGCCGATGATGATACCCCATTGCGCGGCGATGGTGGTGGCGCTGCGCCGGCCATCCACCGCGCTGAGGGCCTTGGCCTGTTCCGGGAACGGCGCGCTGCGCGCGCGCTGGGCGGCCGCCATGCCATCGCGGGTGCGTGAAGGGTGGGCGTGGTCGTAAGGCATGCAATTACCCCGTTAAGGCGAACGAGGCGGCAGGGTTCCACAACCGGCGGTAAAAGCCAACAGTGATTCAGGGCTGGTACAACCAGAACATGCAATTACCCGTCCGGCCCGGCATGGCGCGACCAAGGCGCATTGGCGAGATGCGCGGCGAGATAGTCCATGAATACCGAAACCCGCGCCGGGCGCAGGGCGCTGGGTGGGGTAACAAGGTTGAGGGTGATGGGCGGCACCTGCCAGCCGGGCAGCAGCTCCTCCAGCGCGCCCTCGGCCAGCGCCTGCCACACCATGAAATCGGGCTGCACGGCCATGCCGTGGCCGGCGCGCAAGGCGGCCTCGAAAATATCGGCGTTATTGGCGCGCAGCCTGCCTTGCACGGGCACGGAAAATTCGCCCAGGGCGGGGTGGGAGAATTTCCAAAGGCTGGGCGAGGCCGTACCGGTGTAAATAAGCGCCTCATGCCCCGCCAGCTCGCGCGGGTGGGTTGGGCGGCCATGCCGGGCCAGATAGGCCGGGGCAGCCACAAGCGGGCGGCGCACGGTGCACAGGCGGCGGCCGCGCAGCGATGAATCTTCGAGCGAGGCAATGCGCAGCGCGAGGTCGAACCCGCCTTCAATAAGGTCGGCCAGGGCATCGCTCAGTTGCAGCTCGATCTCCACCTCGGGGTACTGGGCCAAAAACGCCGGCAGTAACGGGCCGAGATGGCGCACGCCGAACGACATGGGCGCGGCCATGCGGATAAGCCCGCGCGGGGTGATGGACTGGCTCGCCGCCTCGGCTTCCGCCGCCTCGCCTTCGGCCAAAATCCGCGCGGCGCGGGGCAGGGCGGCACGGCCGGTTTCGGTAAGGGAAAGCCGCCGCGAAGTGCGGTGCAGCAGCGCGGCGCCCAGATGCTGCTCCAGCCTTGTAATGGCTTTGGACACTGTGGGGTTGGACAAGCCAAGCGCGCTGGCCGCTTGGGCGAAGGAACCAGTCTCCGCCACCTTGGCGAAAATGGCCCAGGCTTCGAGATCGGGCAGGCGGTTCATGTAATTTTTAGCATCAGTGGTTTTCCATCATTTCCATTTTAATGGTCCAGGCCCTGCTCTATCTCATCTCTCAACACACACCAACTGAATTCGAGCAAGGAGAACAGCCATGATTGAAGTGAGACCTTTCGCCACCCTCGGCCATGCTGACCATGGCTGGCTGGATGCGCACCATCATTTCTCATTTGGCCATTATCACGACCCCGCCCGCACCCATTGGGGCAGCCTGCGCGTGTGGAATGATGACAGCATTGCCCCGCGCACCGGGTTTCCCACCCATCCGCACCGGGACATGGAAATTATCACCTATGTACGCACCGGAGCGATTACCCACCAGGACAGCCTTGGCAATAAAGGCCGTACCGAGGCAGGGGATGTGCAAGTTATGTCCGCCGGCACGGGCATCGCGCATAGCGAGTATAATCTGGAGGACGAGACCACGACCCTGTTCCAGATATGGATTCTGCCCACGGTTACGGGCAAGGCGCCAAGCTGGGGCGCGCAGC
>JAKBCX010000244.1 GCA_021807465.1 Pseudomonadota bacterium
GTCATCTGGTATAGCGAGTAGGCGTGGCAGCAAAACCCCAGGCAGATAAGCAGCCTGGGACTCACCCGCGCCGCCAGGCGCCCGCATAGCAGCGCCGCCACCATGGTGCCCACGCCACGCGGCGCCAGCACCAGCCCGGCCGTCACCACGGGGTAACCCATAAGTTCCTGCAAATAAGGCGCCAGCAGCGCCAGTGTGGCATAGACAATAAGGCCGATGATGAAGATAAAAATTATCCCCAGCGCGAAATTCAAATCGCGGAACAGGCGCGGCGGCAGAAACGGCTTTGGCGCCAGAACCGACTGCACGAGGAATATGTAGAATCCAAGCCCGGCCAGCACGGCCTCCACAATAATCTCGGTGGAGGAAAACCAGTCCTGCTGCTCGCCCCGGTCCAGCATGAGCTGCAGCGCGCCAATGGCCAGGCTGAGCGCGCCAAACCCCAGCCAGTCCAGCCTTATGGTCTCGTGGCGCGATGTCTCGCGCAAAAAAATAAGCAGCCCAGCGGCGGTAATAATGCCAAACGGCACGTTCACGTAGAATACCCAGCGCCAGTCGTAATGCGCCGTCAGCCACCCGCCCAGTATGGGGCCGCAAATCGGCCCCACCTGCACGCCCACCCCCCACATGGCCATAGCCGCGCCACGCCGCTCATGCGGGTAAATATCAAACATCACAGCCTGAGAGAGCGGCACCAGAGACGCGCCGCACATACCCTGCAGCAAACGGAAAACCACAATCTGCCCCAAGGATTGCGACGCGCCGCAGAGAATGGAGGTAATGGTGAAGCCGAGGACCGACCCCACGAATAAGCGTGTGCGGCCCAGCTTTGCCGCCAGAAAACCCGTGGGCGCCGTCATAATCGCGGCAGAGACGATATAGCTGGTCAGCACCCAGTTAATCTGGTCCTGGCTGGCCGCCATGGTGCCCTGCATATAAGGCAGCGCCACATTCGCAATGGTGGAGTCCAGCGCCTGCATCACCGTGCCCAGCATGGCGCAAATTGTAACCACGATAAGCCCGGTACGGCTGAGTTTTACAGGCGGGTCGCCCGGCGCCATGGCAGCAGGCTGAGCTTGGCGCTCATTCGCCTGAGTGTCATGGTCCGGCTGCGGCATAAGGTCTCAACCCACTCTTAAAAAGGGCCGGCCACGCCGAAGAGGTGCGACGAGGGTTGGTCCGCCTGAATTGGCGATTAGGTTAGCATAACTGCCTTATAGCGGCAACCCGGCACGGGGGTATGGCCCCATGCCGGGCGCGGCGGTAAATATGCGGCATTACCGGTAGCAGTTTACCTCTCAATACAGGCAGCTTTCCAAGCCGCCCCTCAGAACTCGTCCCAGCCTTGGTCATCAGCCGCCATTGGCACAGCACCGGGGCGAAAATGGCCGCTTATGGCCGGCGCCTTGGGTGGCCGTGCCCGCACCGGCGCGGCAGCCGGCAAAGCCGAGCTTCTACCCGCAGCCGGAGGGGCAGCTTCCCCCTCGCCAATCTGGAACATGCCCACTAGCCGCGCCAACTCCTCCGCCTCGCTGGCCAGCGCATGGCTGGCGGCGGTGGCTTCTTCCACCATGGCGGCGTTTTTCTGCGTCACCTGGTCCATCTGCCCCACCGCCGCATTCACCTGGTTCAACCCGCTCGCCTGCATTTCCGCCGAGGCCGCAATATCCCCCACCAGCTGGTTGATCTGCGCCACTTGCTCCACAATGCGCGCCAGCGCGGCGCTGGTCTCCGCAACCGATTTCACGCCGCTACCCACCTGGGCGTTAGACGTAGAGATAAGCCCCTTGATCTCCTTCGCCGCATCGGCCGAGCGCTGCGCCAGCGCGCGCACTTCCGTTGCCACCACGGCAAAACCACGCCCCGCATCGCCTGCCCGCGCCGCTTCCACCCCGGCATTCAGCGCCAGCAAATTGGTCTGGAACGCAATCTCGTCGATCACGCCCACAATACTCGCAATTTGCTTCGAGGATTCCTCAATATCATTGATGGCGCCTACTGTTACCTGCATCAGCACGCCGGAATGTTCGGCATTCTGCTTGGCCGATTCCACAATGGCGCGGGCGGAATGCGCGCCCTCGGCGGTTTTGTGCACGGTGGCCGTAATATCGCCCAAAGCCGCCGTGGTCTGCTCCAAATTGGCGGCCTGCTGCTCCGTGCGGCGGGCCAGATCGTCCGAGGCCTGCATCATTTCTCCGGCACCGGAGCGCACACCTTCTGTATTACGGGCAATCGCGCTCATCGCATCCTGCAACCTCGTCATGGCGCTGTTAAAATCGCCCCGCAATGTCTCATACTCGGCGGCAAAAGGCTCCTTAAGGCGGAACACCACATCGCCCCCGGCCAAATGCGAAAGGCCGGCGGCCAGCCCGTCCACCACATTGCGCTGCTCCTGCTGCTTTATCTCACGCTGGCGCATCAGCTCGGCCTGTTGCGTCTCCTGCCGCGCCTTCATCGCCTCCTGCTCGGCCCGCAGCGCATTCATGCGGTTCTGGTTCTCGCGGAACACTTCCAGCGACCGTACAATGGCGCCAAACTCATCGCGCCGCGCCAGGCTGGCCAGGTCAATATCGTTCCGCCCGCCAGCCAGTTGTTCCGTGGCGCCGGAAATGGCGGTAACGGTGCGCCGCACGGCAAGGGTAATAAAACCCGCCACCAAAGCCACCACCACCAAAGTGCCCAGCACAAATACCGCGAGAATCTGGCCAATCATCCTCGCCGCGTGCGTACTGGCACCGGCCCGGGCCGCCGAGCGCGCCGCCATTTCTTTCGAGATGCTGCCCAGCCCGCTCGTCATGCGCGCATAATTGGCCTGAAACGGCGCGATAAACGAAGCGGCGGAATTGAAATCGATCCCCAGCATCGAGCCGACCACTTTAACACCACCGCGGTAATCGGAGAGATCCTTCAGCACGGCGTCAAACGGCCCCCGCTGGCCGGGCGGCAAAAGCGGCTTCAGTGTCACAAGGTCAGCCTGCACCGCGTCAATCTGCTTGAGCACATCATTTAGTGCCGCCGCGCTATCCGCCGCGCTGCCACCCGCCGCCTGCTTTGTCATCAACTCGTACAACGCGCCATTGGCGGCGGTAATGCCCTGTGAATCGGCGGCCAGGCGGCTTTCAACCCGGCTGGCCTCAATCACACCATGCAGCACGTGGGTCTGGCTCTCGCCCGACCACAGCGCCATAAGCGCCACGGCGGCCAGCATGACCAGGGCAAAGGCAGACGGAAAGCCGACCTTGAAAACCAGCGGAATATCAGCAAACCGTACCATCACACTTCCCTCGCGCGGTTCAGATTTCAGTAACCATCATCAAAAAGGCCGAGGCAAAGCTGATATTGCTGGCCGTGGCCGCCGCCTTGTTCACGGTAATCTGCACTTGCGGCGCGCTTTGCACGCTCACCGCGCAATAACCGGCCTTCGCCGCGCTTAAATCGGTGGTTATGCAGATGGTCTTGCTGGATGCCGCCTGCGCCTGCACCGCCGCCGCCGCCGCGCCAAGCCCGGAGGTGAGGAAATACGCATTCACCGGCACGGTGCTTATGTTGGAGATGGGCACAGGCACAGGCACCAAGGTAATGCCGCCCACCGCCAGCCCATTGCCCAAAATGCCGGTCAGCGCCTGCTCGCCGGCGTTGGATGCGGCAACAGATGGGTCGTACACAATACCCAGCTTTACCGTTCCGCTATATGGCGTGGAGGTAAAGGTGAGCACCCGCGCCGCCACCTGCACATCCTTCGCCGTTACCTGCGCTTTAACTGCCCCCGGCGTGACCAGCATGATTATCGTCACCAGACTCA
>JAKBCX010000245.1 GCA_021807465.1 Pseudomonadota bacterium
GCTTATGCCCGGGAGAGAATTGGCGCGGCGCCCCTGCTGGCGGCGCTGGATGCGGCGGGGGTGGCATGAGGAGCCTCGTCTGGCATTGGGGGCGGCGCGGGGCAGGGCCTATTTTCGCGGCGCGGCTGGCGGAGGGCATTGCAAACCTGCCGGGGGAAGAGGCTCTGCTTTCTTTACCCGCGGGGGCCGAGTTGCTGATGGGGGCCGGAGCGCCGGATTGCGCCTGGCGTGAGCCGACTTATGGGAGCCGCCCGGGGTATTTGTGGCAGCGCATGATCTCGCCCGCTTTGGGGGCGCGCACGCGGCTGCATTTGCGCGCATTGCGGCCGGATATAGCGATATGCGCCATGCCGGCGCTGCTGGACGGGCGTATGCTGGCGGGGCTGGAGGCGCTTGCCATCCCTTATGCCGTTATCGTGCATGATGCCACGGCGCATCCTGGGGATGGCTTGAGCTTCCGCGCGCTGGACCAGCGCCAGGCATTGCGCCGGGCACGGCATATTTTCTGCCTTAGCACGCATGTGGAAGCGGTGCTGCGCCGCCAGGGGTTTGGCGGGAAGGGGCAGAAGCTGACCAAGCTGTGGCATCCGCCCATTAGCTTTGCCGCGCAATTACCGCCCGCGCCCGCGCTACCACGGCCGCGCCTGCTGCATTTTGGCCGGTTGCTGCCCTATAAGGGACTGGATTTGCTGGCCGATGCGCTGACGCTGCTTGGCCCGGCGCGGGATTTTGATCTGCGAATCTGCGGTGAGGGGCCACCCTCGGCCGCGCTGGTACGGTTGGCCTCCATGCCTGGAGTGAAGGTGGAGAACCGGTGGTTCAGCGATGCCGAGCTGCCAGGGCTGCTGAACTGGGCGAGCGGACTGGTGCTGCCTTACCGTGAGGCCAGCCAGTCGGGCGTGGCGGCGATGGCCATTGCCGCCGGGCGCCAGGTGCTGGCCACCAATGTGGGCGGGTTGCCGGAGCAGTTGGGGCATGTGCCTGGGGCGCTGCTATGCGCGCCCGAGCCAGGTGCTATTGCCGATGGGTTGCGGACCCTTTCTACCCGGCTGCGTGAGGCGCCTGTGCGTTTAGAGGGGGCTGTGGAGGGGGCTGGCTGGCATGATTTTGCGGCTGCCCTGCTGGCGGCGCTGCGGCACTGAAACCGCTGCCTTGTGAGGATGTTGATTTGCGAAACCGGAGGGAGGATGGCTCCCGAAGTAGGACTCGAACCTACGACCGAGCGATTAACAGTCGCTTGCTCTAGTAAAATCTGAGGCAACATGAGGCGACACACCAGCCTGATAAGCCTTGTTTTTCATTGAAAATACAGTATTTTTATGCGACATAATACTGCAAGGGAAAACATGGGTAGGCGGAAAAGTCTGTTGCCCCAATGTTGCCCCGATATTGGAGCAAGCGGTATGGTGAGAGTTGCACTGACTGACAAATTTATAAAATCGGACAGCCGCGTCCCGGACGCTGGCCGGGTGGACTATTTCGATTCAATTGTGCCGGGCATGGCGCTGCGGGTGACGAAGAAGGGGCACAAGAGTTTTGTCCTCATCGCCCGGTACCCGTCTAACCCAAAAAATCCCGCGCGCCGGGTGTTGGGTGAGTATGGCGCCATCACATTGGATAAGGCCCGCGTGAAGGCGCGGCTCTGGCTGGAATTAATAGGGAAGGGGATAGACCCCCGAATTGAGGAGGCGCGCAGAAAGGCAGAGGAGCGACGCAAGGCGGTCAACACATTCGAGACCGTCATGCGAGAATATCTTGACCGCCATAAAGGGCTTGCCAAGCATGGAGAAGCAGAGCGGTTATTCGACACCGAGTTTATAGAGAAATGGGGGGCACGCCCGGCCGGAGACATCCTGCCCGAAGAAGTTGCGGACGCCATACGCGCCATCGTGAAGCGGGGGGCGCCGTACCAAGCGCATAATGCCTTAGGTCATCTTCGCCGCGCATATAATTGGGCAATCGGCACTCACGAGTTCGGGCTTACTTCCTCGCCGGTCACCGCTCTGAAGCCCAAGGACTTGATTGGTGCGAAGCAGGCCCGGACCCATATTCTCGCCGATGATGAGCTGCGAGCCATCTGGGAAGCGTGTGCTGGCGGCTACGTCGCCCCCAAGGAGGGCAAGACCCGAGTCCGCTCGCCAGTGGCGCCCGACAAAATGAACTATCCGTATGGGCCGCTGATCCGCCTCCTAATCCTCACCGGCCAGCGCGAGAACGAGGTTGCTGGAATGGCATGGGCCGAAGTCGATTTCGAGAAGAAGGTTTGGGCGATCCCAGCTTCGCGGATGAAAAGCGGTCGCACCCACGAGGTGCCCCTAGCCCCGGAAGCCGTGGCCCTCCTCAAATCGCTGCCGAGATTCAAGGGGCCGCATGTCTTCACCACCACGAACGGGGAGAGGGCAGTCAACGGATTTTCGAAGGCAAAAAAACGGCTTGATAAGCTGTCTAAGGTCGATGGCTGGGTTATCCATGACTTGCGAAGGACGGCGCGCACCCATTTCAGTGCGTTGCCGGTGCCGGACATGATCCGCGAACTGGTGATTGCCCACGCGCAGCCGGGCCTGCACCAGGTTTACGATCAGCATACTTACCGCGACGAGAAGCGGGAATGTTTGGCGCTATGGGAGAAACGACTTCGTGGCATTTTATCGCCTAAGCCTCCTGCGGACGTGGCTGATCTTGATGCTGAACGGGCGGCGCGGGGGGTGGCATGAATATGTCCGGTCACACGATCCATGATACTGCTTCAATACGCCAATTGATCCGGCAGTTTAGCGCCAATAATCCGTTTGGAAAACAAAGCCATGCCATTCTTGAGCGCCTTAGTGCTGACCATGACGGCAAAGTCTCGGCCGCGCTTACCCGTCTCAAATGGTCGGAGCAGAACGAAAAGATATTGTTGCATTATGTGGTGCAAGCGGGAATGTTGGTTGAACAACGCTCAAACGCTGAAGAGGTTTACAAGGAAAGCGCAGCCGGATGGGAAGCTGACGCCAAGGCTTTGATCGAAATTATGAATAGGCGGCAAGAATGGCTGCCGTTGCACCTCAGCGAGACATCCAAGGAACTAATCCGCTATTTCAAAGAGCAGGCACTTTGGAACGAAGCAGCCCCGGGAAGACTCAACATGAGCCGGAAAGATAAATCCAGTCCAGCACTGCTTGCCCTTCGCCATCTCAGGAAGAATTTGTTTGCACCGACCGACAGGGTTCCAGAAAAGACAAAAGCCGCTTTGGGGTTTTTGATCGAAGCCGCACTAGACATTACAATCTTACCCGGGACTCTCGCCGAAGGGCTGCGATCCCCGAAAATTAATTTGGGCGTTTAGGGTGCATCAGATTGGCTCGAATAGCCAAATCAATTTTCTCTTGTATTTTTCTTAATCTTTTAAATATGTGAATCACAATTCTTCCTTTGTAGCCCGTGATCTCCATGGGTAATCATTAGGCTGCAAAGTTGAAGAAGGTGCTACACCATGAAGCTAATTACATTCTCTGAGCTGAAGCAAACAAAGGGGATTCCGTACACCAGGGTCCACCTCTCCCGGCTAGTTCAGCACGGCAAATTCCCGCAACCTATAAAGTTAAGCGAAAATCGTATCGCGTGGGATGAAGAGGAAATTGACGCGCATTTGGCGTCATTGGCCGCGCGTCGCACCATCGCCAAAGCCGCGTAAAAACGCCGCCCCGAAAACCGGGACGGCGCAGGGATATTCGAAACATCTCAAGCTGGCGCTAGATTTATATCGAATAATTCCGAGACGTTCAAGAGTTTTCGTAGCGGCATGGACGGAAAATGCCA
>JAKBCX010000003.1 GCA_021807465.1 Pseudomonadota bacterium
AATGTTCCATCGGTCGCGGCCTTCAGCGCGGCCAGCAAATCGCTTGCCAGCATGGGTAGCACGGTCTCGCATTCCGGGTCGCCAAAGCGCACATTGAACTCGATCAGCTTCGGCCCCTGTTCCGTCACCATCAGCCCGGCGAAGAGGAAGCCGCGGAACGGCGTGCCGCGCCGCGCCATCTCGCGCAAGGCGGGGCGGACGGTGCGCTCCATGCTCTGTTGCACCACATCAGGCGTGGCCCAGGGCGGCGAGAAAATGGCACCCATGCCGCCGGTATTCGGGCCGGTATCGCCCTCGCCCACGCGCTTATGGTCGGCGGCCACGCCAAAATACAGCGCCTCCTCGCCATCGCACAGGGCGAAGACGGAAATCTCCTCGCCCAGCATACATTCCTCGATAACCACCAGGCTGCCCGCCGCGCCATGCACGCGGTCTTCCATAATGGCTGTCACGGCCTCATGCGCTTCTTCCACCGTGGTGGCCACCACCACACCCTTGCCCGCCGCCAGCCCATCGGCCTTAATAACGATGGGCGCGCCCACGGCCTCGATATAGTCATGCGCCTCATCAGCATGGGTAAAGCTGGCCCAGGCGGCGGTTGGGATATGCGCGGCGTCGGCAATCTCCTTGGTGAATTTCTTGCTGCCTTCCAGCGCAGCCGCCGCCGCGCTGGGGCCGCAGCAGGCAATGCCGGCCTCGGCCAGCGCATCGGCTATGCCGGCTACCAGAGGTGCCTCGGGGCCGGGCACCACCAGGTCGATCTTCTGCTCCTTCGCAAAGGCCACCAGCCCCGCAATATCGTTGGCGCGCAGCGGCACATTCTCCGCCAGCTCCGCCGTGCCGGGATTGCCGGGGGCCACGAACAACTTGGTCAGCAAGGGGCTTTTGGCAATGGCCCAAGCCAGCGCATGCTCACGCCCGCCCGAACCGATGATGAGAACACGCATAAAACCCCCTTTGTGCAACGCGGCGCGCTGTACCATACTCCGCTGCCATGAGTGAAATCGGCCAGAACACCCCTGAATTCTCCGTCTCCGAGCTGGCCGGCGCGGTCAAGCGCACGCTAGAGGGTTCTTTTGGCCGCGTGCGGGTGCGCGGCGAGATTACCGAATTCAAAGCCTACGGCTCCGGCCACCAATATTTCGCGCTGAAGGATGAGGGCGCCAAAATCCGCGCCATTATCTGGAAAGGCGTGGTGCCGCGCGTGGGGCTAAAGGCCGAGAACGGGGTGGAGGTGATCGCCACCGGCAAGCTCACCTCCTACCCTGAGCGTTCGGAGTACCAGCTTATTGTCGAACGGCTGGAATATGCCGGGGCGGGCGCGCTGCTGGCGCGCATCGAGGCGCTGCGGGTGAAATTGCAGGCGGAAGGGCTGTTCGAGCGCCGCCGGGCGCTGCCCATGCTGCCGCGTATTATAGGCGTGGTAACCTCGGCCCAGGGCGCGGTGCTGCAAGATATTAAAACCACCATCGCCCGTCGTTTCCCACGCCCGATTCTGCTCTGGCCCGTGCCGGTGCAGGGCGAAGGGGCGGCGGAGAAAATCGCCGCCGCCATTACCGGCTTCAACAATTTGCCGCCGGACATGCCGCAGCCGGACGTGCTGATTGTGGCGCGCGGCGGTGGCAGCTTGGAAGACCTGATGGCCTTCAACGACGAAGCCGTAGTGCGCGCGGCGGCTTCCAGCCGCTTGCCCCTTATCTCCGCCGTGGGGCACGAGACGGATACAACCCTCATCGACTTCGCCGCCGACCGCCGCGCCCCCACCCCCACCGCCGCCGCTGAAATGGCCGTGCCGGCACGGGCCGAGCTGCTGGCCGATTTGGCCCAGCGCGGCGCACGCCTGGAAGGTGCGGCGGACCGCCTGCTGCATTTGGCCCGGGCCGGGCTGGAACGCAGCGCGGCGAGACTGCCGGACCTGCCCGCCATGCTGGGCGCGGCCCGCCAGCGGCTGGATGACCGCGCCGAGCGCCTGACCCTCTCGCTGCCCAATTTTCTGGCCGCCAAGCGCGGGCGGGTGGAGCGTGTGGCACTGCGCCACCCGCGCGAGATTATCGCCGAGTTACGCGGCCGCGTGGCGGTGCAGGCGCAACGCCTGCTCGTGGCCCTGCCCACCCTGTTGCGCGCGGGCGGCAAGCGGCTGGATGCGGCCAGCTACCGCCTTACCCATCCGGGCGCGGAAATCGCGCTGCGGCGCGGGCGGGTAGAGGCGCTGGGCCAGCGCCTTGCCACCCCCCTGCCCGGCCAGTTGCGCGAGGCCCGGCTACGGCTGGATACGGTTGCCGCCCGGCTGGAAAGTGTGAGCTACGAACGCGTGCTGGCGCGCGGCTTTGCACTGGTGACAACGGCCAAGGGCGCGCCTGTGACTGCGGCGGCGACAGTGGCCCCAGGCGCGGCGCTAAAGCTGCGTTTTGCCGATGGAGAGGTGGCGGTACGGACCGAGAAACAGACGAAGCAGTTGGATTTGGGGTTGTAGGCGGCCTCTATCTGCGCCGCATGACGTTACGGATTGATACCGTTTTGCGCGGTATAGGCGTTCATACATCCAGCACATGATTGCGCAGGGCATCTCCCGCGCCAGCCTTGACGGCTCCGGCGCGGTTGGGAATACAGGTTAAGCACTTGCTTAAAAGCGAATAACCAACGTGACAAAGTCCGCGTTCCAGGAATTACCCCAGCACGGATGCGCCGTGGCCCAGCGGCAAGCCGGATTGCGGCTTTTGTGCCAACGGCACAATAAACCCGCGGGCATTGCCGCGCGGGAATGACTTCTCTCCACCGAAAGGACGAAACCATGACGAATCCCGCAAAACGCTACCGCGTCGTACAATGGGCCACGGGCAATGTGGGTACGCGCGCCCTGCGCCGCGTCATCGAGCATCCTGATCTCGATCTCGCAGGCGTATGGGTGCATAGCCCCGGCAAGGCAGGGCGCGATGCGGGAGAATTGGCAGGGCTGCCGCATACCGGCGTTAAAGCCACAAACAAGATCGAGGATATTCTCGCGCTCAAACCCGACTGCGTGCTGTATATGCCGCATGTTTGCAATTTCGATGAAATCTGCACGCTGCTCGAAGCTGGCATCAACATCGTCACCACCCGCATGGAATTGCAAAACCCCAAGGCGCTCGACGAGGCAATTTATCAACGCGTGCAAGCCGCCTGCCAGCGCGGGCAAAGCTCCATCCACGCCACCGGCTCCAGCCCCGGCTTTATTACCGAGGCTGTTCCTCTCGTGCTCGCCTCCCTACAGCGCCGTTTCGATTACCTCACCATCGACGAGTTTGCCGATTGCTCCTCGCGCGATTCACCCGAGATGCTGTTCGAGATGATGGGCTTTGGCAAAAAACCAGGAGCAGCCAACCAGGCGGCACTCGACCACGCGCGGCTTTGCTTTGGCCCCTCGCTACAGCTTTTTGCCACCAGCATCGGCCTGCCCGTGGAAAATTTCGAAATCTCCGGCGCTGTGGGATTGGCGCGGCAAGATGTGCATATTGCCGCGGGCGTGGTGCCGGCCGGCACCATCGCGGCCATGAAGACGACCATAGCCGGTATGCGCGGCGGCAAGCCCCTTGTCCGCTTCACCTCCAACTGGTTCATATCCACCGACGTAAACACGAGCGATGGGCAGGAATGGGAATTTCTTTCTCCCTCCGGCTGGCGGGTAAGGCTGCAGGGCGATTGCCCATTGGATGTCTCCATCTCTTTCCCCTGCCCGATTGAGGAATATGCGGAGATGACCCCCGGCCTCACCGCGCACCGGCCCGTCAACGCCATACCTTACGTATGCGAGGCGCCACCCGGCGTGCAGACCACTGCGGACCTGCCGCAGATTATAGCGCGGCTGGGATGACCCTGGTTAGGCAACCGCTTAACCGGGCAGCTATGGAATGAACTTGGCGTGCGGCCCCAGCGCCATTTGCGGCAGCGCAATGGCGGGGCCAAGCACATATTGGCACGAAGCCAGCCCCCAATCACGCTGCCCTGTGTGGCGCACCATGGAAGCAACCAGATTCAACCCAGCCTGCTTGGCGCGTTGGCCAAAAAGCTTTAGCGCCAAAATATCCAGCTCGCCCTCCGGCAGCTTCAGCCCCACAATCTGGCCGCTCACCTGGCGCAGCACGTTAAGCTGTGCGTAGCTGGGCGGCACAACCAGCATCGTGTGCAAACAAAATGGCAAAATGGGTTTCTGCAATTCCACAACCTGCCCGGCACGCATATCGGGCGGGACGTCGTGCAGCTCGATAACCAGACGCTCACGGATTTTCTTGGGAATTTTCTCGAGATACCGCAGGTAATGGGTCAGCGCCACAGGCGCGCCAAGAGTGTGCAGATGTACCGGCAAAGTTAGCAGGCGCGGCTGCTCCAACGTCTCGTACCCATCCAGCCTTTCCACCAACGCGGCAACGGCCGAGAGATCGAGCGCCTCGTAATACGGCTCCAGCCCCGTGCCCTGCGCCGCCTGCGCTTCGGGCAGATAGGCTCCGTCTTTGTCCCGGTCCACCCGCACGGAATGAATGGGGAATTTGCGCTTCGGCACATCCCATACAGGCCAGAAAATCAGCTTGGTCCACGGCAGAATATCTGGGTTGTCCCGCTGCACCGGGGCTTCGCTTACCACCAGCGCCGGAGCAGCCACAGACAATTGGCCGAGGAATACAAAAGTACGGATGTGGAATTTCGCACCAGCTTCGTCCTCCGCCAAGGCAAGGCAAATCTGCTTCGCGGCGGCCTGGCATTTTTCAATACATGCCGCCTCATCCATCCCAGGCGCAACCAAGAGAAAATCGAGGCCATCAAATTTCTTGCAGGGCGTGTCCGCACCGAAAACCTGCTCAATTTGCGCGCGCGCAATCATTTCAATCGTCGCGGCGACATCCGCCCAATCCTCGCCGAATTGCGGCTTGAGTTTTGGCGCGTTGATAAAGTGCAGCCGCGCGCATGGTGTTTGCGGTGGAATGGCACCAAATAAATCCGCCACACGTTGTAGCAGCACCGGCTCCGTCTCCGGTTCCTCGTGCCCTTGTTCGGCCTCCGACACCGCCGCTTGCAAATTCAGGGGTGCACGCGCCGCGCGAAGGGCCGCCATCAGGCGCTCGGGTTTCAGCGGCGTAGCAAGAATATGGTTCATCCCGGCAATCCGGCATGCCGCGGAAGTGGTCTCGGAATCGCTGTTGAGTCCGATAATCATCATCCGCTCGTTAACATTCCGCAGCCCGCGAATTTGGATTGTAGCCGATAATCCATCGACAACCGGCGCACCGATATCCAGCAAGATTACATCCGGCGCACTCTCCCGCACGGCATCCACCGCTGCCTGCCCGTCCTCGACGGCCATGGGTTCAAAATCCATGTCCTTGCAGACGTCACGGATGAGCAAGGCGTTAATGTTATTATCTTCAGCAATGAGTGCGCGGGCCATACGCGCAAAATAACAGAGTTGGAATTACCAATTCATTAAGTCGTATGCACACGCAAAATCCATCCGCGGCAGCTTCTGGTCCAGCTACCCTTCCAGCTCGGAATCCCAATACAGGAAATCCCGCCAGCTTTCGTGCAGATAATTGGGTGGAAAATACCGGCCATTTTCCTGTAATTCGTAACTGGTCGGGCGGCGCGGCTCCACGCGCGGAATCATGCCACATTCACGCGGCATTTTGCTCCCCTTGCGCAAATTGCAGGGGCCGCAGGCGGTCACCACATTCTCCCAGCTTGTGCGCCCGCCACGGGCACGGGGAATAACATGGTCGAAGGTCAGCTCCTGCGTCACGCGCCTGGCTTCGCAATATTGGCAGCTAAACCCGTCACGCAGAAACACGTTGAAGCGCGTGAAAGCCGGGGTACGGGCGGAGGGAATAAAGTCACGCAGCGCGATAACGCTAGGCAAGCGCATGGAAAACGACGGCGAGCGGACCTCTTTTTCATATTCCGAAAGCACGGAAACCCGGTCGAGGAACACCGCTTTCACGGCATCCTGCCAGGTCCAGGTCGATAACGGAAAATAAG
Source organism: Pseudomonadota bacterium (assembly GCA_021807465.1). Lineage (GTDB taxonomy): Bacteria > Pseudomonadota > Alphaproteobacteria > Acetobacterales > Acetobacteraceae > Acidocella. The sequence continues at coordinate 6,004 of JAKBCX010000003.1, forward strand.
ACAGCGGACGGAAATCCGCATTCAGCACAAGGACGGGGTAATGCATCCCGCCGTCAGGCATTACACGCCCTATCCCAGCGAGGGACAAAATCTTGAGGGGCAGCCACGAAAACCGCCCACATATGGTAGCGCGTCCGAGTCATGGGGGATTTATGACAAACAAGGCGCTGCACCGCAACCCATATGTCAAAATGTCAGCCATTTGTCATGCGGGCGCGGCATATTTACACTCTACCCCGCATGCCCGTCATTTCCCGTTTCGCCCCCAGCCCCACCGGCTATCTGCATCTGGGCCACGCCTATTCCGCATGGATGGCCTGGCGCCGCGCGGATGTCTTCCGCCTGCGGCTGGAGGATATAGACCGCACGCGCTGCCGCCCGGAATATTACTCCGCCATCGAGGAAGATTTGCACTGGCTGGGGCTAAACTGGCAAGGCGAAGTGCGCGTGCAATCGGCGCACATGGCCGATTATGCCGCCGCCCTGGCCAAGTTGCAGGCACGCGGCCTGCTCTACCCCTGCTTCTGCACCCGTGCCGATATTGCCCGCGCCGCCACCGCGCCGCACGGGCCGGAGGGCATTTATCCCGGCATTTGCCGGCATCTTTCCAGCACCGAGCAAGATGCCCGCATCACGTCGGGCACGCCCTATGCGCTGCGGCTTAATGTTGCAAAAGCCCACGCTGAAGCAGGCGTTTTGCGATTTTTCGAGGAAAACACAGGCTGGACAGAAGCCCAGCCGGAGCGCCTGGGTGACGTGGTGCTGGCCCGCAAGGACACGCCCGCCAGCTACCATCTCTGCGTGGTGCATGACGACGCGCTGCAGGACATAACCCATGTCATACGCGGCGAGGACCTGCGCGAGGCCACACATATTCACGTACTTCTGCAAAACCTTCTGGGCCTGCCAACGCCCATCTACGCGCACCACAAACTGCTGCGGGGGGCAGACGGTAAACGCTTGGCAAAACGCGACAACAGCGCCACGCTGCGCGCATTGCGCGCCGCTGGCGCCGATGCGGCTGTAATTTTCAAAAGTTTCGGGGAGTCATGAAGAAAATCCTCTGGGCATTGCTCTGGCTCCTCATCTTCGCGCTGGCGGGCTGCGCCGCCATGGCCGGGGCATCGCTGTTGGCGCTGCGCCATGCCGTGCCGCCGCCGATCCTGCTGCGCCTCGCCGTCTTTGGGGCCGTGCCGGGCATTCAATTATGGCTTATTGCCCTGGTGTTCGCCGCGCTGCCCGGCGCGCGCGCCGCCGCCAATGCGCCGCGCGGCTTTGGGCTGGCCCAAGGGCTATGGAGCATGGCGGGCGCCGCCCTGATGATGGGCTGCGGCGCCATGCTGGCTTACGGGGCAGGCATCTACCTGGTGCTGCTACGGCGCTTGGCCGGCCACCACCTACCCTTTCCAGACAAGCACAACATCCCGCTGCTCATGGCTTCTCTTCTGGCCAGCGAGCTGCTCGCCGCCTGGTGGCTTGTGTGGTATGTGCGCCGCCAAGGCCCCACCAGGCTTGCCGATGGCAGCGCCAGCGGCATTGGATGGCGCCCGGCCCCACCCCGCGCCTACGGCATGGCTGCCCTTGGCGCGCTGGCGGTTATGCTGCTGGTGGCGGCCGAGGCCACGCTCTACCCGCCCAATCTCAGCAAACTGGCAAATCTCGATCTGGCACGGCTGCTACAAGGGCCGCCCGCCATCGCCCTGCTCGCCGCGCTCTTCGTCATCGTCATGGCCCCGCTTATCGAGGAACTGCTGTTCCGCGGCATCGCCTTTGCCGGAATCGCCGCCCGGCTGGGGCCGGGCTGGGCAACGGCGCTCACCACCCTCGTCTTCACCGCCCTACACGCGCCAGAGAAAATTTATTACCCGCCGGGCTTTGCCGATGTCGCCGCCATCGCCCTGCTCTCCTGCTGGCTCCGGCTGCGCTACCGGTCCATCCGCCCCGGCATGGCCATGCATTTTTTGTATAATGCCGGCATGCTGCTGGTACCGCTGCTGGCCGCGGGCAAATAGCCCCTGCAAAACCGCGCGCGAACAACGATATGACACGTATCCGGCGCACATGGGCCGCCTGTCCCGGCCTTCATTTGGCAGGGACCGAAAACTTGCGTAAACAGACCCGCAATATCCGGTTGGAGACGAGACAATGGGTGGATTGAGCATTTGGCACTGGCTGGTGGTGCTGGCCGCGATCACGCTGATTTTCGGCGTGGGGCGCATCGGTAACGTGATGGGCGAAGTCGGCAAGGGCATCAAGAATTTCAAGCAAGCCATGAACGAGGACGAGACAAAGAAGACCGAGGACGCCTCGATGAGCGCCACCGGCTCTCTCAACGCGCCCGCCCCCGAGCAGCAGCAGCAGAAAACCACCATCAACCAAGGCTGAGCATGGTTCCCGCAGAGCTGGCGGCGCAGCTGGCCGAGGCCGGCCGGCGCATGGATGCGCGCAACTGGGTGCCCGGCTCCGCCGGCAACCTCTCCGCGCGCATCGATGACACGCGCATCGCCATCACCCGCTCCGGCGTGCATAAGGGCCAGCTGGCCGGAGCCGACATCATCGCCGTGGATTATGCGGGCGAAGCGCTGGTGGAAGGGCAGAAGCCCAGCGCCGAAACCCTGCTGCATTGCCAGCTCTACCGGCTGTTTCCCCCCATAGGCGCGGTGCTGCATGGCCATTCCGTGGCCGCCACCGTGCTTTCCATGCGCGGCGGCATCACCTTCTCCAATTACGAGCTGGTAAAGGCCTTCGGCTTCGCCACGCATGAGATGGATGTGGTGCTGCCAGTGTACGAGAACGACCAGGACATTGCGCGTCTGGCCGCCTATATCGAACCGCCGCTGCAAAACAACCCTCCCATTGGCTACGTGATTGCCGGGCACGGCGTTTACGCCTGGGGCACCAGTGTAGAACACGCATTCTGGCGCCTGGAAGCGCTGGAATTCCTGCTGCAATGCGAGCTGGAGCAAAGGCGCCTGCCATGACCAAACTGACCGTTTATGCCGATACCGCGCCCGGCGTCCCGGTATTCCAATCCGGGAATCCCGGCAAAATCGCCCCGGTACTGCGCGAGATCAATGTAGGGTTCGAACGCTGGGACGCGCCGGTACATGTGGCGCCAGACGCGGATAACAAGGCAATCCTTGACGCCTTCCGTCCATTTCTCGACGCGCTGATGGGCGAAACCGGCGCAGGCTCGGCCGATGTGGTGAAGCTGACGCCGGAACATCCACAAGCCGCGGCGCTGCGCGAAAAATTCCTCGCCGAGCATACGCATACCGAGCCTGAAATCCGCTTCTTCGTGGCCGGCTCCGGCCATTTCGTGCTGCATGAGAATGGTAAGGTTTACGATATCCTCTGCGAAAAAGACGACCTGATCCAGGTGCCCGCCGGCATCAGGCATTGGTTCGATGCCGGTACAGCGCCCTTCTTCACCGCCCTGCGCGTATTCACCGACACATCCGGCTGGGTCGCGCATTACACGGGTGATACAATCTCGCAGCGCTTTCCCGTCACGTGACAATTTCGGCCATCATCACCGATATCGAAGGCACCACAACGCCCATCGCATTCGTGCATCGCGTACTGTTCCCTTATGCGCGGGAACGCATGGCCCAATTCGTGGCCTCGGGCCATGCCGCGCTGGCAGATGTACCTGAACCGAAGTTGAAGACGCTGCTGGGATGGATGGAGCGCGATGAGAAAATCACCGCGCTGAAGACCATTCAGGGCATTTTGTGGGAAGAAGGCTACCGTAGCGGTGCCCTGAAGGCGGAAATTTACGACGACATCGCCCCCGCCTTACGCCGCTGGGCACGGGCTGGCCTGCGGCTTTACGTTTATTCCTCCGGCTCAGTGCCTGCACAAAAGCTGCTCTTCGGTCACACCCCGGCGGGTGATCTAACGCCCCTTTTCCAATCCTATTTCGACACGCGCGCCGGACCCAAGCGCGAACGGGCGAGCTACGAGGCCCTAGCCAAAGGTATCGGCCTGCCGGGCGCGGAAATCCTCTTCCTCTCGGACGTGGAGGCAGAGCTGGACGCCGCCAAGGAAGCCGGGCTGCAAACCTGCCAGCTCATCCGCGCGCAAGACGGCACAAAGCCCAGCACCCGCCACCCCACTGCCGCCAGCTTCAGCGAAGTAGCCCAGCAATTTGACCTGCCCCATGCCTAAACGCCCCAGGGAAATCGCCCGCGCCATACATAGCTACACCAACGCCCGCCCCGCTTTGCGGGCGTTTTTATGGGGGCTGGCGGCCGCCCTGGCCCTGCCGCCCGTGCATTTCCTGCCCGCGCTGCTTTTCTCCGTTCCCGGCTTCCTGCGCATCATCAACCAGGCTGGCTCCATCCGCCGTGTCATGGCTCTGGGCTGGCTCTATGGTTTCGGCACCGCCCTGGCCGGGCTTTACTGGATCACGGAACCCATCCTCACCGAGGCCGCCACCTTTTGGTGGCTGGTGCCCTTCGCCGCCCCGGCCATAGCCGCGGCCGTGGCCTGCTACACTATCCCACCCGCCCTGGCGGCCTGGGCCACCCGCCCCGGCGGCGGGCGGCTGCTGGTGTTCGCGGGGGTCTGGACCATCTCCAACATCGCCCAGCAATTCTGGTTCTCGGGCTTTCCCTGGAATTACTGGGGCACGGATTGGACCATTCCCGGCATTATTGGCGATGTTTTCATCCAGCCCGCCGCCTGGGTGAGTGTGCATGGGCTGACCCTGCTTACAGTGCTGCTGGCCGGGCTGCCCACGCTGCGCAAACGCGGGTTGGAAATTCTGTTCTCCGCGCTGCTGCTCTGGGCTGGGTTTGGCTGGCTGCGGCTACAAACGCCCGTGGCTTCCACCGGGCTTACCGTGGCCATGCTGCAGCCCAACGCACCTGAACCTCCCGATTTTTCACGCCCCGCGCTAGAGGCAAGCTGGCAGCGCCTGCTAAGCATGAGCAGCGCCGCACTCGGCACGCACCCCAACGCCATTATCTGGCCCGAAGGCGCCAGCCCCTGGCTGTTGGACAGCGACGCCACCGCCCGCGCCCAGCTTGCCAGCGTAACCGGCAATACCCCTGTGCTGGCCGGCAGCCTGCGTATTGCCGGGCCGGGCGATTTCCGCAATTCGCTGGTGGCGCTTTCCGGCCCCGGACCGGCACTGGCTTACTACGATAAATGGAAGCTGGTGCCGTTCGGAGAATACATGCCCAAATGGATCCCGCTGAAAATCATCCCAGACGCGCTGGGCGGAGGCTTCACCCCCGGCCCCGGCCCCGAGACAATCAAAGTCAAAGGCCTGCCGCCCTTCGGCCCGCTGATTTGCTATGAGGACGTGTTTCCTGGCGAGATGGTGGACGAAGCGCACCGCCCATCCTGGCTGGCCGCCATCACCGATGATTCCTGGTTCGGCAACTCCAGCGGCCCCTACCAGCACTTCGTCAATGCCCAGCTTCGCGCCGTGGAGGAAGGCCTGCCACTCGCGCGTACCGCGAATTCTGGTCCCTCCGCCATGATCGACCCTTATGGCCGTGTCACCGCCTCGCTGCCGCTCGGCATGCAGGGTGTGCTGACCGCCTCATTGCCAAAGGCCATAAGCTCTACATTTTTTGCTCGGCACGGGCTGGAAATTCCGCTAGTACTAGGAGTTGTGGCAATAATTGCTGGAATGTTAATTTCAGCCTTTATTTAATGTAATAAATTAAAGATTGCCTCAAGCCCGTCTATTTAATAATGCAATTTACGCGGATTTGCATTGCAAATATCATTAAGATCTATTAATTTTCAACGTAATGCTGTAAATTGCGTGTCAAATATGGTCCGCTATTGTTATACAGGGGTTCCCGTGATCTGGTCTCTTGCGGAGGCAGAAACTACACGAGACCCACAACTGCCAGTTGGAGTAGATTGAGTAGTTATGGCTGATGAAAACGCCGTACGCCCGGAACGGGAAAGCCGCCCAAGCCCCATCGATATCCATGTCGGATCGCGAATCCGCATGCGCCGCACCCTTCTTGGCATGTCTCAGGAACGGCTGGGAGACGCGCTGGGCCTAACCTTCCAGCAGGTGCAGAAATATGAACGTGGCGTAAACCGCGTCGGCGCATCCCGCCTGTTCGATATTTCCCGCGTCCTCGACGTACCCATTTCCTTCTTCTTCGACGATATGCCGGAAGGCATGTCCGAAACACCCGTTTCTGGCCCGCGCGGCCGGGTTTATGGGTTCGCAGACCAGCAAGAGCCATTCAATGCGGGTGTCGATGACCAGTTGACCAAGCGGGAAACCTTGGAGTTGGTGCGCGCCTATTACCGCATACCCGATGCCGCCATGCGCAAACGCATGTTCGATCTCATGAAATCCCTGGCCCCGCCCGAAGCCGCCTTCGAACCCAGCTAACGAAACTTCACGCGATGCGGGGCAAAACGCCCCTGCTCTACTCAGCCAATCCGTTTGGCGGCGCCCAAGTTCAGGCTCAGCCTGCTTCCTGGTGCAAACTGGCCGAGCCGCCCGTCCGGCAAATCCACCAGCAGCCGCGGCGCCTCGCCGCACATCAAATGCAGCCCCGTGCCCGTTTCGCGCACTGAAAGCACGGTGAATTCCTCGCCTGCGTCATCCGGCACGATACGTCGCGCCCGTATGGCCCATAGCGCGCCGCCGCGTGCGAATATGTTTTCATAGCCCAGCAGTTCCGCCGCCGCGCGGCTGGCAGGTGCCTCGAACACCTCGCGCGCCAGCCCGTGTTGAATAATCCGCCCCTCCGCCAGCAGGGCCAAATGGTCCGCCCGCGCGGCAACTTCATGGTCATGCGTTGCCGCCAGCACGGGCACCTGGCGGGCCGCGGCTGTCTCTATCAGCCAGTCCAGCGTGGCATCGCGGGTCATCGTATCCAGCCCGGCGGAGGGCTCATCGAGCAGCAAAAGCTCCGCCCCGTGGGCCAAGGCCCGCGCCAGCGCCACACGCTTGGCCTGGCCGCCGGATAATTCATGCGGCCGCCGCGCGGCCAGCATTGCCAATCCCAGCTCATCCAGCAGCGCCCGCGCCTTATCCATCCGCCCCCGCCCGCGCAGCGCATAGGCCGTGTTTTCCAATACGGTTAGGTGCGGAAAAAGCAACGTATCCTGCGGCAAATACCCCACTGGCCGCCGCTCCGGCGCCAGCCCGGGCCAGGGTGTGCCAGCAGCAGGCAACAGCCCGGCCAGCGCTTTCAGCAACGAGGTCTTGCCCGTGCCAGAGCGCCCAAGCAGCGCGGTGAACCCCCGCACCTCGCACCGCACGCGCAGGGCCGCCGGGGCTTGCAGCGTATAATCTATGGTTACGCTCTTCATGGCTGCCGCGCCCGCAAGCTCAGCCATAGCGGCACAGGCAGCGTGGCCAGAAGAAAGACGGTGACGAGCGGAAACACTGCTTGTAGCCCCAGATCCTGCACATCGGTCCAAAGCTGTACCGGCATGCCCGCGGGATAATAGGCGACAATCAGGATAATGCCGAACTCCCCCAGCGCCCGCGCCCAGGCCAAGGCCAGCGCGGCGGAAAGCCCGCGCCGTGCCAGCGGCAATGTCACGCGCAGCCTTGCGCGCAAGGGCGTGTCTCCCAGCGTCCTGGCCAGCGCCTCATACTCTGGCGAAACCTGCCCCAGCGCGCCACGTGCCGCTATAATATAGGTGGGCAAAGCGGCATAAACCGTGGCCAGCACAAACGCCGCGGGCGTATTGGTGAGCATAATGCCAATGGCTGCGAAGCCCCGCCCTAGCGGCGCGGCGGGGCCATAGACGGCTGCCAGCAATATGCCCAGCGCCAAGGTGGGCATGAGCATGGGCACAAGCACGACCGCTTCGGCCAGCAGCACCAGCCTGCCTTGTGCCCGCGCCAAATAAAAAGCCAGCGGCATACCCGCCAGAATAATCACCACCATGGCGGCGGCACCGCCCAGCAGCGATGTGGCGATGGCCATCCAATCCTGCTGGCTGAGTGTGGCATGCCGCCAATCCATGCCATGCGCGCCCAGCCCCGCCAGCGGGGCCAGAAGAAAACCGAGCACGAGGAGCAAAAGCCCCGCGCGCAACCATCCCGCGATATTCAGATTGCCGCCCCCATGCCTGGGCCATAACCGAATCGCTCGAATATGGCCTGCCCGTCCTGGCTTTGCAGAAAGGCAACGTAATCCGCCGCTGCCTTGGGGCTGGCCGCTGCCTTCAGCGCCATGGCGTAGAATACCAAGGGGCTTGGATGCACAGTTTTGGTCTTGCCGTCCTTGCCTGCCAGCGTGAGGCTCGCCTTGGAATACATGCTCCCGGCCAGTGCCGGGTTGGACATATTCACCGCATCCGGCAGCTCGATATAAGGCAGATTCTGCGATACCACCGCGCTCTTATACCCCAGCGTGGCATCCACCTGCCCGGCCTCAAGGCGCGCCAGCAGCGAGGGTTCCGCGAAAACCTGCGCGGGGTTCTGCAACGGCCCCGCTACTTTTTCAGCAAAGCCGGGCAGCTTGTAATATAGCCCGGCCAGTTGCAGCGCGAACAAAACAGATTGCCCCTGCGGGTCCACGGCCGGGTCTGTACGCCCTAGCCGGAAAGACGGGTCGAGGAAAATCCGCGTCCATTCCAAGCCCTTATTGGTGGCAAACTGCGTAGCGAATTTAGAGACCGGAGAATAAGCCAGCACCATGGATGTGCTGGCCACCGGCACGGCTTTATCCGCCAACCCCGCCGCGCGCACCAGTTTGGCCGGCCCGGCGGATACAGGAACGAACACGTCCGGCTTTAAGGTGCCACCCGTAATAAGATGCGCAAGCGCCATGGCCCCCTGCCCCAAGCCATGCACCGCCACCCCGCTGGCAGCGGTAAAAGCAGGGTTCAGCCCCTTATCCATCAACCGGCCCATGGAACCTGCATAGGCCACCTCCATGGCTCCCGCAGCATGGGCCTTACCGGCAGCGGCCATGACAAAAGGGGCGGCAAGCAGCAGGCGGCGCGAGGCGGGCATGGCAAAGCTCCGATATGTTTATTTGGATATATCGGAAGTCGAAGGTGACGGTCAAACCGGCTTCGTGATTGAATGAGCCATGAGCAAGGAACGAAAATTCAGGCTAAGGCTGCGGCTGACAAACGAAACAGGCATCGTCATGGGGCCAGGCAGGGCCGATCTGCTCGGGCTGATCGCGGAAACAGGCTCGATAGCCGCTGCCGGGCGGCGCATGGGCATGAGTTACCGGCGCGCCTGGAGCCTGGTCGAGTCGATGAACAGCAGCTTTAACGCCCCCCTGGTGGAAACCGCCAAGGGTGGCGCGGAGCGTGGCGGCGCGCGCCTGACCACGCTGGGGCAAGAGCTGCTCGCCGCCTATCGCGCCCTGATGGCCGCGGCTGAAAGCGCAGGACAAAAAGAGCTGGCACGTTTCGAGGCGGCGATGCCGCCCCCGCCAGATTAATCGCCCAGCCCTGTCAGCGTGCCCGCCATGGCAGCCCGCAAAATGCGAAGCATATCGGCCTGGGTGGCGGGGCGCGGATTATCCGGCGTGTTGGGGTCGGCCACGGCCTCGGCGGCCAGCTCCTCAAGCGCGTCCGGCGTCACCTTCAGCGCCTCAATCGTATGCGGAATGTTCAGCGCCGCGCGCAATTCCAGCACCCAACTCAGGAAACCATCGAACCCGTTGGCCAGCCCTAAGGATTGCGCGGCGATCGCCATCTTGGCTTCGATGAACGGGCGGTTAAAGGCCAGCGCGTAAGGCATGAGCACGGCATTGGTGAGGCCATGATGCGCATGGAAGCGCGCACCAATGGGGTGCGACAGCGAATGGATGACGCCCAGCGCCTTCTGGAACGCCGTCGCGCCCATCGAGGCCGCGGCCAGCATGTTCATGCGCGCCGCCGTGTTGCGCGGCTCGCTGAAGGCGGTGACAAGATTATCCTTCACCAGCCGCATACCCTCTATGGCAATGCCATCGGCAATCGGGTGATAGAACGGGCCGTAATAGGCCTCCAGGCAATGGGCCAGCGCGTCCATGCCGGTCCAGGCGGTAATGGCAGCCGGCAGGCCGTAAGTCAGCTCGGGGTCCAGAATGACCAGGCGCGGCAGCATCTGCGCGTGCAGCAAAATGTATTTGCGGCGCTTTTCCGTGTCGATAACAACCGTGGCGCGCCCCACTTCGGAACCTGTGCCGGCTGTGGTGGGCACGGCGAAAATGGGCGGGATGGGCGAATCCAGCGCGGGCGTGGCCTGGGTGATCTCAAAATCCCATAGCGGGCGCGACGTGGAGACAGCAAGGCCGATGGACTTGCCGCAATCCAGCCCCGAGCCGCCG